>CAMDMH010000408.1 GCA_945901835.1 Devosia equisanguinis
AGCGGATCACAGCCAGGGCGCCGACAGTGAACAAGCTGCGCAAGTAGCGGTCGCCTTGCTTCGTAATATTGCCGAGCTTCTCCTTGCCGCCGCTGGAGTTCTGTTTCGGCACCAACCCGACCCAGGCAGAGAAGTCCCTGCCCGATCGAAATGCCTTGGGATCGCTGACGCTGGCAACGAGCGCCGTGGCAAGCACGGGGCCGACGCCGGGCAGTGCGACGAGGCGTTTGGCTGTCTCATTCGTGCGTTGCCAGCCCAAGATTCGCCGATCGAGAATGCGAATCTGCTGCTGCAACGCGTCGAGCTGGATCTGCAGTGCGATCAGGCACGAGCGCGCGGGGCTGGGAATGCGGTCATCCTTTTCGTTGGCAACAATCTTGAGTAACTCATCGAGGCCATTGCGGCCGACAGGGGCGACGATCCCTACTTCGGCGAGAAAGGCACGGATCGAGTTGATCACTGCGGTCTGCTGACGGATGAAAAGGTGCCGTGTCCGGTGCAGCATCAGGCCGGCCTGCTGGTCGGGCGCTTTGATGGGTACGAACCGCATGTTGGGCCGCTGCACGGCCTCACAGATTGCCTCGGCATCGGCAGCGTCGTTCTTCTGCCGCTTGACGTAAGCCTTGACGTATTTTGGCGGCATCAGCCGGACGGTGTGACCGAATGCCCGCAACTCTCGCGCCCAGTGGTGCGACGACGCGCAAGCCTCGATCCCGACAACGCAAGGCGGCAGCTTCTGAAAGAAGGATACGACACGAGCACGCTTGAGTTGCTGGCGGATGATGGTCTTGCCCTGCACATCGACACCGTGGACCTGGAATACAGACTTTGCGATATCGAGACCGATAGTCGTGACTGTCTGCATGATTTGCTCCTCCGAAGTGTGGTCACCTCATCGGCAACCGATTCCAAGGCGCTTCCGCGCCGGTGGGAGGAACCGTCCACAGCATCAACTGCGGAAGTGGCGACAGGATTGAACAGTTGGCGTGATGTATTTTTATCGCATGTCAGTCTCTGCTGCCTGCCGACAAAGTATGCCCAATTGCTGGTCGAGGTGGTGCGAAAAACAGAATTCGAGCGTCCTGCGTCAAACGATGATGCCATTTGCCGATGACGGAATTTTCGGTTTTGCGATTTCCAGAAAAAAGCGGCTGACCGTTTTTCTGAATTGTCGCGTCGTGACGATGTTCCTTGACCGTGTGCGACAATTGGAATACCCACATTTCATGTTTGGCACTCGCTCACGTCGACTGCCAAACCCACCACACTGAAAATATGGAATTCGACAGGCTCCGCACCGCGAGAGCCCGAGCGGCGTTGGAGTAACTGTGCCATGAATTTTCGCCCCCTGCATGATCGGGTCGTCATCCAGCGCGCCGACGCCGAGACCAAGACGACCGGGGGCATCATCATTCCCGATACGGCCGGTGAGAAGCCGCAGCAGGGAGAGGTGGTCGCCGTCGGGCCGGGCGGCCGCGACGAGGCCGGCAAGCTCGTTCCGATCGACCTCAAGAAGGGCAACAAGGTGCTGTTCGGCAAATGGTCCGGCACCGAGGTCAAGATCGACGGCAAGGAGCTGCTCATCATGAAGGAAAGCGACATCATGGGCGTGTTGGATAAGTGAGGGAATAGCGAACGGCGAATAGCGGGTAGAGCCAACTGCGCAGCTCGCCGACGCTTCGCCCTTCGGTCCTCACGATCTTCGTCCACCCCCAAGACGCTGCTCACAACTCGCTATTCAACGATAGCGCTCTCAACTTCACAGGATCCCCACCAATGTCCGCCAAAGACGTCAAGTTTTCCGTCGATGCCCGCGACCGCATGCTGCGCGGCGTCGAAATTCTTGCATCCGCCGTCAAGGTGACGCTAGGCCCCAAGGGCCGCAACGTCATCATCGACAAGAGTTACGGCGCCCCGCGTACGACCAAGGACGGCGTCACGGTTGCCAAGGAGATCGAGCTCGCGGACAAGTTCGAGAACATGGGCGCGCAAATGGTGCGCGAGGTGGCACAGAAGACCAACGACATGGCCGGCGACGGCACCACCACCGCCACGGTTCTGGCTCATGCGATATTGCGTGAGGGCATGAAGTCGGTCGCAGCCGGCATGAACCCGATGGACCTCAAACGGGGTATCGACAAGGCCGTCAATCAGGTTGTCGAGGACATCCAGAAGAAGGCGAAGAAGGTCAAGGACACCGCCGAGATTGCCCAGGTCGGCACTGTCGCTGCGAACGGCGAAAAGTCGATCGGCGACATGATCGCCAAGGCCATGCAGAAGGTTGGCAACGAGGGCGTCATCACCGTCGAGGAAGCCAAGAGCCTCGAGACCGAACTGGAAGTCGTCGAAGGCATGCAATTCGATCGTGGCTACCTCTCGCCCTACTTCATCACCAACGCCGAGAAGATGACTGTGGAGTTGGAGGAACCCTATATCCTCATTCACGAGAAGAAACTGTCGAGCCTGCAGGCTTTGCTGCCGGTGCTTGAAGCGATCGTACAGACCGGAAAGCCGTTGCTCATCGTCGCCGAGGAAATCGAAGGCGAGGCGCTGGCGACGCTGGTCGTCAACAAGTTGCGCGGCGGCTTGAAAGTCGCGGCAGTCAAGGCGCCGGGCTTCGGCGATCGCCGCAAGGCCATGCTGGAGGACATCGGCGTTCTGACCAACGGCGAGGTCATCAGCGAGGACCTCGGCATCAAGCTGGAGAACGTCACTGTCGCCATGCTCGGCATGGCCAAGCGGGTGTCGATCACTAAGGAGCACACGACAGTCATCGGCGGTGCAGGCAAGAAGAAGGACATCGACGCACGGGTGGCTCAGCTCAAGGTGCAAATCGAGGAGACCACATCCGACTACGACAAGGAGAAGCTGCAGGAGCGGTTGGCCAAGCTGGCCGGTGGCGTAGCGGTGATCAAGGTCGGCGGCGCAACGGAAGTCGAGGTCAAGGAGCGCAAGGACCGCGTCGACGACGCGCTCAATGCGACACGGGCTGCCGTCGAGGAAGGCATCGTGCCCGGCGGCGGTGTGATGTTGCTCAAAGCGATCAAGGCGATCACGGTCAAGGGCGAAAACGAGGATCAGGAAGCCGGCATCAATATCATTCGCAAGGCTCTGCAAGCCCCCATTCGCCAGATCGCAGAGAACGCCGGCGTCGACGGCGCCATCGTGGTCGGCAAGGTTCTGGATGAGCGGTCCGGCTCGTACGGCTATGACGCGCAGGCCGACGAGTACTGTGACATGATCGAGCAGGGCATCATCGATCCCGCTAAGGTCGTTCGCATCGCTCTGCAGGACGCCGCTTCGATCGCCGGTTTGATGATCACGACCGAAGCAGGTGTCGCCCAAGCCCAGCCCAAGCCGGGTGCCGCGGCCAACGACGATCATGGCGGCGGCGTGGGCGGAATGATGTAGGAGCGCACAGCCGGGGCGGTCTCGACGTGTGGCCGAGGATGGACACATGAGCATCGCCACGGTCGCCTCGCCTGCCATCAAGCTGCTGTTCGAACGCGTCGGCAGGCCGAAGGTCCCTAACCTGCCGGACGTGTTGCGGCGAGGCGGCGCGGGAGCCGTCATCGTCTGCAATCACGCCGGCTGGGCCGATAGCCTCTGGATATCTTATGCAGTTTATCCAAGACCGCTTCGTCATATGTCGAAGCGTGAGCTGTTCTCCTCGCCGATCGCAAAGTGGGACATGGAGCATGCCGGCTCTATACAGATCGATCGGGCCGATCCTTCACCAAGCCCGATAAAGTTCGCTGTGGAATTGCTCAGAGCTGGCGAGTTGCTGCTGATCTTTCCGGCAGGCATGCGCGTGTTCGTCTCCCAGCAGAAGCGCGGCGTGACGCCAGCGATCAAGCGCGAGCTCAAACGCCGGTCGGCAGTGGAGCCGGTGATCGGCCACCTGAAGAGCGATCACCGCATGGACCGCAACTTCCTCATCCGATCCGAAGGCGACGCAGCCAACGCCTCGCTTGCCGCCGTCGGCTACAACTTCGCAAGGCTGCTGGGCTGGCTCAGAGAGCTTTGGCGCGACCTGCTGGTTATCCTGGCGCTACTGACGCTGCAGACCCAGCGCCCGGCTGCCACGTGAACGAACGAAACTTCACGGCCGACTACTTTTCGAACTGTTTCAGTTAAGCCGCTACGCCTGCACTCCAACAAAGGAAGATAGGCCGAATCGCCCTGCCTCATGGCGTCGGCGGGTGACGTTGCGGTCGCCTTGTCAGTCGGCCAGGATGGCCTGACGGCGTCAGGCCATCACCAGCCCGCCGTCGACATAGAGCGTCTGGCCGGTCATGAAGCGGCTCCAGTCGGAGGCGAGAAACAGTACCGGCCCGGCCACGTCCTCTGGCGAGGCGATGCGCCGCAAGGGGGTCTGCGCCAGGAT
>CAMDMH010000409.1 GCA_945901835.1 Devosia equisanguinis
CGTCATCGACGAACTCGTCAAGCGGCACATTCCCGAGCAGGCCTACGCCGAGCAGTGGAACAGCGAGGGACTGCAGAACGAGTTCAAGGAACTGTTCGGGCTCGACCTGCCGGTGAAGGACTGGGCGGCGGAGGAAGGGATCGCCGACCAGGAAATCAAGGAGCGTCTGACGAAGGAAGCCGACGAACATGCCGCCCGCAAGGCGGTCGAGATCGGCACAGAGAACTGGCGCCAGCTCGAAAAGGCGGTGCTGCTGCACACGCTGGACCACCTGTGGCGCGAGCATATCGTGACGCTCGAGCACCTGCGGCAGGTGATCGGCTTCCGCGCCTACGGCCAGCGCGATCCGCTCAACGAGTACAAGTCGGAAGCGTTCAACCTGTTCGAGTTGCTGCTCGTCAAGCTGCGCGAAGCGATGACAGGGCAGCTGATGCACCTGGAGCTTGCCCCGGCCGAGGAGCAATCGATCCTTCAGCCGGTCGACCTGCCGCCGATGCAGGCCCGTCATATCGATCCGACGACCGGGCTCGACGAGTTCGCGATGGCGAATGCCGCATTGGCAGCCGAGCAGGGCGGCGTTGGCTTGGCGCGCAGGCCTGTGCAGGGCCGCAAGGATGCCGACGTCGATCCGAGCAACCCGGCGACGTGGGGTAAGGTCTCGCGCAACGCGGTGTGCCCGTGCGGATCGGGCAAGAAGTACAAGCACTGCCACGGCCGGCACGAGTAGGCGGGCTGGTGGCTCTAGTGCGGGCAATCGCTTTTCACGCGCAGCCCGCCGTTTCAGATCGTCAGGCAAGCGGGCTACGCGCGCCCGCCCTACGGGGGAAGGCGAGCCATGAAAATCCTCGTTACGGGAACCGCAGGGCAGCTCGCGCAGTCGCTGCTCGCAGCAGGTCTCAGCGCGGGCGTCGACGTCGTCGCGTTGCGGCGGCCGCAGCTCGACCTCACGCTGCCCGGAACGTTGCGGAAGGCCGTCGCAGATGTCCAACCGGATATCGTCGTCAATGCCGCGGCCTACACGGCCGTCGATAAAGCCGAGAGCGAGGAGGGGCTGGCGTATAAGGTCAACGCGACCGGCGCAGGCGATCTGGCAGCGATATGCGCTAGAGCCGGCGCGGCCCTCGTACACGTCTCCACCGACTACGTGTTCGACGGCGCGGGGACGCGCGCCTACGTCGAGAGCGACCCCACCGCGCCGATCAATGCCTACGGCCGCTACAAGCTTGCCGGTGAGATCGCGGTGGCGGCGGTGTGCCCGCGCCATGTGATCCTCAGGACGTCTTGGATCTACAGCCCGTTCGGCGCGAACTTCGTGCGCACGATGCTCCGCCTGGGCGCCGAGCGTGAGACACTCGGCGTGGTCGACGACCAGCTGGGATGCCCGACCTACGCGCCGCATCTGGCGGACGCGATCCTGGCGATCGCAGCGCAGATCGAACGCGGCGAGGCTTCGGATCCGCGCTGGGGCATCTATCACGCGGCAGGCACCGGCGAGACGACCTGGTGTGGCTTCGCACGCGAAATCTTCCGTACGACTGAAGCACGCGGCCTGCCGACGCCGACGCTGAAGGCATTGACGACTGCTGACTATCCGACGCCGGCGCGGCGGCCTGCCAACTCGCGCCTCGACTGCGGCAAGCTCGCCGCCACGTTCGGCGTGCGGCTGCCGGACTGGCGGGATGGCACGCGCGCGTGTCTGGAACGGCTGCTTCCCCACTAGAGCAGCGTGCTTTTAATCGGAAGCATAGCCGGCGTGTCTGAGGAAGTTCCAGCATCCTCTGGGCTCGAGCAGTGAGCAGATGTCGCCGACGGGCGCCCAGCCGCGCAGCCTCGTCATCTTCGGGCTCGTCGAGGTCTCGTCGATGAACACGAGCCTGTGCGGCATCATCCGCATGATGGGCAGCCGCTTGGCGATCCGGGTATTACGTTACTTGGCGACGTCAGAGCGAGCGCGCTCGCTGGCCATCGAATAGCTTCGCCCCGTGATCCAGCTGCTGACACGGTGATTCACAGGTCGCCGATTTGGCCCCCCCCGATTCCAACCAAAGGCACGATGCTCTAGCAACTACCGATGTAGGTGTTCTCATCATAACCCGAATTGCAAGGTGTGTAGACAATGGCAAGAGGGTCTCGATCGGCCCCTCGAAGCCGCGAAGTTCGTTGCTTATTGCACCGCCGCGACTGCTGCTTTCCGCCAGCGGGTTCTCTTGGACAACACGAAGCTATGCCGTAGCGTGCTCGTAGATGTCCTCCTCCTGCGCGTTGTGGATACGGACGAGGGCTTCGATCGCTTCGATCACGCGCTGGGCGTCGCGGATCAGATAGCGGTCCGCGTCCTCCACGACGATGCCATCTGCGATCCGTCCGAGCAGGCGCGCCTGATGCATGATCTCGCGATGCGCGCGGCTCATCGCACCGAGCCCATGTTTGTCGGCGAGATATTGCGACAGCCGCGGATAGACGTTGAGCTCGTCGTTGCGCTCGTGCTCGACGATGTGCTGGTCGACGATACCGGCAGCCTCGGTGATGAGCTTCACGGCCGCTTCCGGCGTCGCGTCGTCGAGCGCGTCAGCGATGTTCCGGAGCTCGTCCAGCTCGGCGTCGAGCTGCTCGTGATCGTGCCGCAACGCACGCGCTTTCGCCGCCGGCATCGCCGCATGACCGAATTGCCGGCCCGGCTTCAGCGCCCGCAACGCGTTGAGGATGACGGCAACGTCGATTCCCTCCTGCACGAGCGCGCCCGCGACCGGCGACAGATACCCGAAGGCTGCCGCTATCATCGCGACACCGGACAGCGCCATGCCCGCGATGATGCTCTGCATCGCGATGCCACGCGCACGCCACGCGCACGCCGCGCGATCGACACGGCATCGGCGACGCGGTCGAGCCTGTCCACGAGAATGACGACGTCGGCCGCCTCCGACGACGCACTCGCGCCGCGCGCCCCCATCGCGATGCCGACGCCGGCCGCCGCGAGCGCCGGCGCGTCGTTGATCCCGTCGCCGACCATCACGGTTGGATTGAGCCGCTGCTCCACGACCACGGCATCGACCTTGTCGGACGGCACGCGATCGGCGAGCACCGCGTCGAGATCGAGCGCCGAACCGATCGTCTCGGCGGCATCCAGGCGGTCGCCGGTCACCATCACGATGCGCTTGACGCCCGCGGCTCTCAGCGCCTGCACGGTGCGCGGCGTCTCGCGGCGCAACTCGTCGCCGAGCAGGAGTACGCCGATCGGCCGGCCGTCGACCGCCACGAACACGCTGAGCGCCGACCGCCACGCCGCGCGCCGCAGTGCGCGTTGCGCCCAGTCCTCCGGCTTGCGATTACCGCTGACGAGACCGTAGGAGCCGACCTTGATCGTGCGCCCGCCGATCACGCCCTCGAGCCCCGAGCCCATCGTCTCGCGAACGCTCTGAGGCAACTCCAGCGTGAGCTTCTCGGCGCGTGCGGCAGCCACGATGGCCGCCGCGACGACGTGATGCGAGGCCTGCTCCACCGATGCGGCGAGCCGCAACACGTCCTCGCTGGTCTCCCCCGGCGCCGTCTCGATGGCAACGAGCCGCGCGCCGCCGACCGTCAGGGTGCCCGTCTTGTCGAACATGACCGTATGCGTGCGCGCCAAGGCTTCCAGCGGCGCACCACCTTTGATGAGCACGCCGCGCCGTGCAGCCTGCGACACGCCCGCGATGAAGGCGACCGGTGCAGCCAGGATCAGCGGGCACGGGGTCGCCGCGACCAGCACGGCGAGCGCGCGGATGGGATCGCCTGAAAACAGCCACGCGAGCGCCGCGACGACGAGCGCCACCGGCAGCAGGATCAGCGCATAGCGGTCGGCGAGCCGGATGAATGGTGCCTTTTGGCCTTGTGCCGATGTCACCATGCGCACGATGCCCGCGTACGTGCTCTCGCCGGCAGTCGCCGTCGCGTCCATCTCGAACGTCTCACCTGCGTTGACGCTGCCGCTCGACACCGCCTCGCCGCTTCTGCGATTGACCGGGATGGGTTCGCCAGTGACGGCCGCTTCGTCCACGACGGCGCAGGCGCTCGTCACGATCCCGTCCACCGGAATGACTTCGCCGCCGCGGACGATCAGCTGGTCGCCGATCTTCACGTCGTCGACAGGCACGTCGTCGAGGGCCGCTCCGGTCTTGCGATGCGCAGTGCGCGGCGCATGATCGACGAGCGAGCGCAAGTCGCGTTCGGCCCGCGCCACCGCGAAATCTTCGAGCACGTTGCCGCCCGCGCACATCACCGCGACGACGACGCCGGCAAGCGTTTCACCGAGCGCCAGCGCCGCACTCATCGACACGAGCGCGACGGCATCGACGCCCAGCCCCCCGGCCAGCAGAACCCGCACTATAGCGCGACAA
>CAMDMH010000410.1 GCA_945901835.1 Devosia equisanguinis
GTCGCGCCCCGCGCGTAGCGCGACGTGCAGCACAGGCCGCCGCTCGGTTTGGTTGATCGCCTCGCCCGAAAACATCCGGTCGCGCCACGCCTCCACACCGGCAGCACGTGCCAGGGCTGCCAATAGCGAAATCGTCTCGGATGTCAGCTGACACTTGGAGAGGTCGACGAGCATCTCGTCGAACCGGAAGGAGAGGGCTTCGAAGCGATTGACCTCGCGGGCGAACAGGTCGTGCAACGTCGCCGGAGCAATCTCGCGCCGATGCGTCTCGAGCGCTTGCCATGCAGCCCCGACGGCTGCCGTATCGTTCGTCATCGCGACCTCGAATGCGATCCCGGCGCATCGACCATCGAGCAGCCCTCGAACCGCGAGCATGGACAGCACTTAGGACCACACGCCCCCGCGCGTCCAGCCGAACGCTGCGACCGGCCTCAGCGCGGCGGCGAGGCCTTGCGCAGAGCCGCCATGGCCGGCGCAAGGCTGGGCTGGGGCGGGTAGGATTCCTCCACGATCGAGGCCTTGTACTGCTGCTCGCGGGCGACGCGCATCTGCTCGTCGACGAAATCCGCCCACATGATGCGACGCAGCGTGCGGTTGTACGCTTCGAATACCGGCGATCCCAGTTGCATGGCTAGACCGAGCTCCCATCAGTACCCAACGGGCCTGAAGATACACGGCAAGCCATTCAATTGAGCTTTCAGTATCCCAACGATTTTTATCGATCTAAGAAAAAACTGATCGATTCCGGACATCGCCCGCCCCGGACCGGCCGGCCATACGGACGATCGGAACAGCGCAATCGAGGCACTTCAGATGCCCTTGCCCTCGAAGAACTCCTTCACCCGGCTGAAGAACCCGTGGCTCTCCGGGCTCGTCTCCTTGCGGCTCTCTTTCTCGAATTCCTCGAGAAGATCGCGCTGCTTGCGGGTGAGGTTCTTCGGCGTCTCGACTTCGACTTGAATGTACATATCGCCAGTCACGGTCGAGCGAAGCACCGGCATTCCCTTGCCCTTCAGCCGGAACTGCTTGCCGGTCTCGGAGCCCTCGGGAACCTTCACCCTGGTCATACTACCGTCGAGCGTGGGCACGTCGACATGCCCGCCCAGTGACGCCGTCACCATCGAGATCGGCGCCTTGCAGAACACGTCCGCGCCGTCGCGCTGGAAAAACCCATGCGGCTTGATTCCGAGGAAGATATAGAGGTCGCCCGCCGGCCCGCCCTGCAATCCAGCCTCGCCCTCTCCTGCCAGGCGAATGCGCGTTCCGTCTTCGACGCCCGCCGGAATATTGACCGACAGCGTCTTCTCGCGCGTCACCCGGGCTGAGCCGTTGCAGCCGGGACATGGATCGTCGATGACCTCGCCGCGACCATGGCAGGCGTGGCATGTGCGCTCGATCGTGAAGAAGCCTTGGCTGGCGCGAACCTTGCCAGCGCCGCCGCACGTCGTGCAGCCCTTCGGCTTGGTGCCGACCTTGGCGCCCGTTCCGCTGCAGGTTTCGCACCCGATCGTCGTGGGAATGCGCACCTGCGCGGTCTTGCCGGCAAACGCATCCGGCAGCGTGATCTCGAGATTGTAGCGGAGATCCGCGCCGCGCTCACGCCCGTTTCGCTGACGGCCACCCCGGCGCTGGCCCATGAAATCGCCGAACAGGTCTTCGAAGATGTCGGACATCGACGTCGCGAAATCCGGTCCGAAGCCTGCCCCCGGCCCGCCGCGACCGCTGCCCTGCTCGAATGCAGCGTGCCCGTACTGGTCATAGGCGGCGCGCTTTTGCGGATCCTTCAGAACCTCGTAGGCTTCGCTGATGTCGCGGAAGCTCTGCTCGGCGGTCTTGTCGCCGGGGTTGCGATCGGGATGGAATTCCTTGGCGAGCTTACGGAACGCGGACTTGAGATCCTGCTCGTTGGCGTTTTTCTGAACGCCCAGGGTTTCATAATAGTCGCGCTTGGACATCTCAGCATCCACTGAAGTTCATGACCGGGCGCTAGAGGCCCACCGCCGAATCGAGAGCCGATGCGCCACCGCAGTCTCCCATACGTGGTGCAGCCGGATCTACCGCTGAAAATGCCACGCCACGCCGCATGTGCTCGCAACCAGGCATCATTCTGCCACACGACGGATCGAAATGCCTGCTTGCGAAGTCACGTCGTGTTCGGGGGGACAAGGCACTTCTCGCGGTTTGAGCGCCCACCTGAGGCGTCGGGCGGGAACGGCGTCCCGCCCGATGAAGTACCTCATGCCTTCTTCTTGTCGTCCTTGACTTCCTCGAAATCGGCGTCGACGACCTTGTCGCCCGCCCCGCTCTTCCCGCCAGCGCCGGAACCAGCCCCCGGGCCAGCGCCGCCCATGTCGCCTTCGGCGCCACCGTCGGCCTTGGCCTGGGCGCCATAGACCGCTTCACCGATCTTCATGGCAGCCTGAGACAGCGTCTCCGTGGCAGCCTTGATGCGCACGGTGTCATCGCTCTCGACCGCTTCGCGAGCCGTGGCGATGGCGGCTTCTACGTCGGTCTTGATCGCAGCCGAGAGCTTCTCGCCGTTCTCCTTCAGCGATTTCTCGGTCGAGTGCGCCAGCCCCTCGAGCTGCACGCGCGCCTCGACGCCCTCGCGCTTCTCCTTGTCCTCGCTGGCGTGGGCTTCCGCGTCCTTGACCATCTTCTGGATCTCGTCCTCGGAGAGACCACCGGAAGCCTGGATGCGGATCGACTGCTCCTTGCCCGTCTGCTTGTCGCGCGCGGACACGTTGACGATGCCGTTGGCGTCGATGTCGAACGTGACTTCGATCTGCGGCATGCCACGCGGCGACGGCGGGATACCCTCGAGATTGAACAGACCTAGCGACTTGTTGTCGGCCGCCATCTCGCGCTCACCCTGGCTGACCTTGATGGTGACAGCGGTCTGCCCGTCCTCGGCCGTCGAGAACACCTGGCTCTTCTTGGTCGGGATCGTGGTGTTGCGATCGATAAGCCGCGTGAACACGCCACCCAGCGTCTCGATGCCGAGCGACAGCGGCGTCACGTCGAGCAGCAGCACGTCCTTGACGTCGCCGCGCAGAACGCCGCCCTGAATCGCCGCACCGACGGCCACGACTTCATCGGGATTGACGCCCTTGTGCGGCTCCTTGCCGAACAGCTCCTTGACGATCTGTTGAACCTTCGGCATGCGCGTCATGCCACCGACGAGCACGACCTCGTCGATGTCGGCCGCCTTCAGGCCGGCATCCTTGATCGCGGTTAAGCACGGACCCTTGGTCTTCTCGATGAGGTCGTCGACGAGGCTCTCGAGCTTGGCGCGCGTGAGCTTCATGGTCAGATGCTTGGGACCCGACTGGTCAGCCGTGATGAAGGGCAGGTTGACTTCGGTCTGCGACGCCGACGACAGCTCGATCTTTGCCTTTTCAGCAGCCTCCTTGAGGCGCTGCAGCGCGAGTTTGTCCTTCGTCAGGTCGATCGCTGCTTCCTTCTTGAACTCTGACGCGAAGTACTCGACGAGACGGAGGTCGAAATCCTCGCCGCCCAGATGCGTGTCGCCGTTGGTCGACTTCACCTCGAAGACGCCATCGCCGATTTCCAGAACCGAGATATCGAAGGTACCGCCGCCGAGGTCGTAGACCGCGATCGTCTTTGCGTCCTTCTTCTTGTCGAGACCGTAGGCGAGCGCTGCTGCCGTCGGCTCGTTGATGATCCGGAGCACCTCGAGACCCGCGATGCGGCCGGCATCTTTTGTCGCCTGGCGCTGGGCGTCGTTGAAGTAGGCAGGAACCGTGATCACGGCCTGCGTGACGGGGTGGCCGAGGTAGGACTCGGCGGTCTCCTTCATCTTCTGCAGGATGAAGGCGGAGACCTGAGACGGCGAATACTGCTTACCCTGAGCCTCGACCCAGGCGTCGCCGGTCTGCCCCTTGGTGATCTTGTAGGGAACGAGCTTCTTGTCCTTCTCGACGTACGCGTCGTCGAAGCGGCGGCCGACGAGGCGCTTGATCGCAAACAGAGTGTTCGATGGGTTCGTAACGGCCTGGCGCTTTGCCGGCAGTCCGACGAGGCGCTCTCCATCGTCCGTGAAGGCAACGATCGACGGGGTCGTGTTCATGCCCTCGGCGTTGACGATGACCTTCGGTGTCCCGCCTTCCATGACGGAAACGCACGAATTGGTCGTGCCCAGGTCGATTCCGATGACCTTGCTCATCTCGCAGTCCTTTTCTTGTTGCGGCAAACCGCCCGAGACCAGGACAATCCGGCGTCTCTCACCGTATCCAGCCCGGCACGCATCTCAGCCATGCCGAGAGCCGGAGACGGAGCGATCCCCTGGCCCTTCAATTTAGTCCTCCACGTATATAGGGGCGGAAAATTGGCCCTTCAACGCCCATAGC
>CAMDMH010000411.1 GCA_945901835.1 Devosia equisanguinis
TCGATGACTACCTCCTGCGTCACAACGCATTCGCCAAACCTTATCGATGGACCAAGCCAGCCGCCGACATCCTTGCCAAAGAAAGCCGCGCCCTCGATAAACTCGAAGCCATCAAAGCCGGGTACCAAGCGTCAGACTCGGAACACTAGCCGCCAAAATCGTTTTCGACTGCCGGCACCAATTTCGAATTTCGCGCCGCCGTCACGTCGAGCCCCTGGCAGTCGGTGTAAAAGCATTGCGCGCCGGCGCAGGACTTGCTCGGTCGACCTCACGCCCCCTCTGCCAATGTCTGTTGACCGAGGTATCGCGACTGCTCGACGAACCGGATCATTGGAATGAGCATCGGCCACGCCAGATGGCAGCTTTCTCTGCCAAGTGGCGCCGGACCTCTTTTTCGTCATTGGGCAGAGCTCCCGAAGGGCTAGTCAGCCGAAGTCGTCCGGCTGTAGCACAATCGGAGTGCCGTGCGGCGTGCGGTTGGCCGCGCGTTCCCAGGCGTCGTGCGTGCTGTCGAGTTGCTCGCGCGTGGTGACCTGCTTCTCCGTGACGAGGCGCTCCAGGGTCGAGAGCCAGTGGCGATAATAGGTGGCGCCGGTGTCCGGATCGCCCGCGGCTTGCGCTTTCTTGATCTCGTCTCCCAGCGTCGCCGCCCACTCGCCCCACGTAAAGACGCCGCGATCGAACAATGCGAGAGCCATGGCAAAGGCCTCCGCCTCCCACGGCTCCTTGAAGACCGGGCCCTTCTGGTCGATTGGGATGCCCGGCACGACAAGCGCGGCCTCAGCGACCTTGTGATCGATCGTCGAAGTGACCATGCAGCCTCCCTTCAGTCGCGCGCGGGTTCGAGATAAGGCTCGAAAGCCTCGATGGATACATCGAGGGTAGGATCGGCATCCGGTCCCCACAGCTCCGTCGCTTTGAACACGACGGTGTACAGCCACTGAGGGTCCTCGCCACGACCGGCGACGAGCGCATCGGGATAGACATGCGCACCGTGAAGGCGCTCGACCACGCCCACCTTGCCGCGTGCGTAGCGCGGCAGTCGGGTGTGGGACACCGGGTGGATGTTGAGCGTACGCACCCTATCGCCCGACGCGAACACAGCGGGATGCGGCTCCTTGCGGCTGAAGAAGCCGCGCGTGTTGGCACGCTCGACATCCTCGACGTTCAGGGGATTGCCTGGCACCTGCCGGGGCGGCGTGTTGGCGTGGCCGGCGGCGAGTTCGTCTGCGGTGACGAGACCGTGCTGGAGTGCCAGCCGCTCGTTACGCAGATGCCATTTGCGGTAGTAGGAGCTTATCAGGTACTCGGCCGGTGACATGCGCTCGATGACGAAGCGCGACTGGTCGATGTTCCACAGCCTCAGCGTCCCGAAGGCGCGAGACATGGCCAGCACCCGGCCTTCCCAGGGCGCGTGAAAGGCAGGCTCGTTCGCCTCAGGCTCGACCGGCCCGAAACCGTCCATGCCCCCCATATCGTGGATTCCGTTCATTGTGCGGCCTCCACTGCAGCAGGGTCGGACGGCGCGAGCGCCAGGCGGGTTCCGATCATCGAATCGCGAGTGACGAGAGTCGCCAGCCGCTCCTCGCTCCAGCCCTCTGTGCCCGCCGGGCGGCGGGGAATTACCATGAAGCGGGTCTCGGCGGTGGAGTCCCACACCCGGATCTGCGTAGACGCAGGCAGCCCGACGCCGAAATCGGCGAGTACGCCGCGCGGGTCCTTGACCGAGCGCGACCTGTAGGGGGCCGACTTATACCAGACCGGCGGCAGCCCGAGAATGTCCCAAGGGTAGCAAGAGCACAGCGTACATACGACCATATTGTGCCGCTCTTCGGTGTTCTCGACGGCCACCAGATGATCGCCAACACGCGTCGAGAGGCCAAGCGCCTTTATCGCCTTGCTGGCATCATCGAGGAGAGCGGCCTTGAAGGCAGGATCGCTCCAGGCCTTGGCGACGATACCGGCTCCTATGTGCGGACCGATCTTGGTCTCGTAGGCCTCGACGATCTTATCTAGCGCGGCGGGTTCGAGATAGCCCTTCTCCGCCAGCACGGTTTCCAGGGCCTTCACGCGGAGCTGCATCTCGCTCAGCTCCGAGCCATGGCTATGCTCATGGTCGCCATGCCCATGGTTGTGGCCGGCGTTCGAATGATCGTGATCATGCATCGAGGTGCGCTCCCTTCTCGATAAGATCGACGCATTGCGATCTAGCGATCGCCTGACAGCAAATCGACACGCAAACGATACTCACGACGGACGGCCAACGCAAACTACAGATATCGAAGGAATGGCGGACGTCGCGGGACGCGTCAAAGACTGCGGTCTGGGAGGCCAGTTCGATGTCGGCAAACTCTCCATCGCGCTTCGTGCGCCGACCACGCATCAAAGAGGTTTGCGAGTGGCCAGTTGGCTTTGACGATGCTGATTGCAGTGCACCCCGTAAATCTGCTCGGCGAGATTCCAGTGTACGCCCTCGACCTGCGCGCGAAAAAGGCTGTACGACTATATGGGTGAAGTTGCCCTCTATGGCGTCCCCTTCAGGACGGTACCTCTCGCATGACCCAAATCCCCATCCATGAACCGACGCTCTGGGCCGATGACGGTTGGACGGCGCAAGTTATCAAGAACGAGGATGATGACGGCTGGGCCGTCGCCATGATCAAGGATGGCGAGCCTGAGCCGGCCTTGATCGGGCCGTGGACCATGGGGCGGGATAAGAGGAACCCGAAACCCCTGGACAGCCAAGCGTTCATCACGCTGGTCAAGACGGCCACCGAGTATGTCCGCCGCCACGAGCAACAACGACACGCGCAGCTGCACCAGAGCATCGAGATCCGTCAGGATACGGGTGGGCCGACTGCATCTCGCTCAGCATCTGTTGTGGTGAGCCTCGACATTGTTCCGGATGACGACAACCCTCACGGCCAGCTCTCCGCGCGTGACAGTGCAGGCGAGCTCCTCGGGCAGGTGCGGGTGGCGCCCTCCTACAAATTGACCCGCGCCAGCGCCACCGCCTGGATCGCTAGTGATTTCAGCCAGCCCGGCGAGCAATGAACCGCGTTCGCCAAGCCATGGTCGTGGCCAATCGTGATCACGGAAACAGCTGTGTTGTGAACTGTCGTTGCGGCAAGAAGCGCATTATGCGCGCGACCCAGACGGCTTGGCGGCCGACGGGATAACGGAGCGCTGGCCGGCCGGACGACAGGGACGTCCGCTATCGGAGGTGGAGCGACCGGGCGTTTTTCTTGGTCACTGCACTGGCGCATACCGGGCTCGACTTACGCTAACTCTGCGTCACGTCGGCGTTCCCTTGTCGTTCCTCGACCGACAGCTATCGGGGGTCAAGGATGAGTGCACAACGTCAGCTCGATGCCTCTTGTCGACCTCAACCCGGCTCTGTACTGGGGCGCAACACTGATGTTGCGGGAAGGCCCGAAGCAGACACTTCAATGCGTGCGCTGCAACAATCATTGAGGGAAGGTAGCGGCGGGGCGCGCGATGCTCAGACCAGCACAGTGCATCGATGACATTCAGGATCTCAGCGTGGCGATTATATAGGCCCCGATTCCGATGATTGCTACACCGGCCACGCCTTGCGTCCAGCGTGCCCAGTGCTCGATGCGCGGGACGGAGGAAACAACCATCGCGCCTAAAAGGCGGCGCGCGGTGATCGCGGTGATGGCAACCAACCCAATGGTCATGGCGATACCGAACGCCAGCGAGACGACCATGAGGGCGATCATGACGGCGCTGCCCTGGCTCCAGGCGAAGCCAAGTACCGATATTGTGAGCGGACAGGGCAGTATCCCGATGCCCGCGGTAATCGCATGGTCGCCTTGGCTGTGGTTCTGCGCGGGGCGGACGCTTTGGATAAGCATGATGGCGCCAGCGATGACGATGAGAGCATAGCCGAGCACTGCGAACGATGGGGAGCTCCGACCGAACATTGTCGGCATCTGACCGACGATGAACTTGAACACAAGGAAGACGGCGAGCCCCATGATCACGTGCATGAACGCGCCGACAAGGGCGACCCGCACTCCCTTCGACAGACGCGCCTCGTGTCCCAAGAAATAGGCGGCGAGCGCTGCTTTGCCGTGACCGGGCGTCAGGGCATGCAAGAAACCGAGAGCTATGGCCAAGCCGATCGCTCCGGGCCCGGCGCCCCTCAACTCAGCGGCGAGAACACGCACGATCGCGCCCTGCGATTGGCTCAACCATACGATCAGATGATCAATGGATTCTGCTCCGATTGGCAAGTCGAAGTCCTTCATGAACCGAGAAACTGCGAGACTGAAGCTCTTCTGCGCATCAGCCCGTGACGTACAGCGCCAACAGCGCTGCCCCCGAATCACCAAATTCATGTTA
>CAMDMH010000412.1 GCA_945901835.1 Devosia equisanguinis
CAGGGAATGAAGGGCGCCGACGGTCGAGGTGTGTGTGAATTGCGGCGTGAGGGGCGTCATGTCATAACAAGCAACGACAAGGCGCCCCGCCGACGGTCGCAGACCACCCGCAACCGATCCGCCTTTCGGCGTTTTGCAAGAGGCTCGTAATTCAAACGATCTTACAAGCGCCAGCCAAGCAAGAACCGGGCTCCATCCGGCAATGAGGATGCCGGCCCGGGCGATAACCTTAAGTTCACTCCGTCGCTCGCGATTTCGCGTTGCTCCCCGTGGCTTTACGATAGGCGGCGGCGCTGGCGGGTCAAGCTGCCAAGAGGCCGAAGTTCCTTCGTCTTATGTGCGATGACGACGCAGACGGAGAATGTACACGGCGCGCGATACCCGAACGGCCAGCACAGACATCTGAGTTGGAACACCGGACTGCTGCAGGAACCGGGGCCATAACCGGTCGACACGACTGGTCGCGCTCAGCGGGTCTGAGGACCAGAACCCGGCTGGACGGCCGCACAGGATCGGCCCAGAACCGACGCACGATCGTACCAAGCCGTGGCGCTCCAGCTCGATTGTGGGACACCCAAGCCGTGCTCGTGCAAAGCGCCGATGAAGCACATCGCGACGGGATCGCCCAGACCACTCGACAGCTCCCAGACGATCCGCGCACTCGTGAAATCCCGCTCCCCACGCACGGGCTGGGCATAGGCCGAGCCGAGCTGAGTCAAAGCGATGCGCACGCTATCGCCACCCGAGGCGCCGGCAAGATAATGCTTCAACCAGTAGGCTGCCTCCTCCGGGTCGCGCTCAGCCTGGCTTCCGTGCAGGAGCGCATGGGCCAGTTGCAAAGCCTTCGCTAGCGATACGTCGGCGGCAGCCACGCCACGGGGCGACCGCGGGCCAGCCGAGATCACTTCGTAGACGCTGCGCTGGGGCAGTGACGCAGGCGCATGAACTGGCTGGGGAGGCGGCGGCGGCGCCGGCTCGGCCTTCGGCGGGGCCATGGCGGCTGCGGAAGTCGGGGCGGCCGGCGACGGCGCTGGCTTCTGGACCACGCTGAGATTGAGGGCACGCAAAGCGATCACCTGGCCTGCCACGAGCGTGGCCACGGCAAGGGCCATTGCACTGCCGGTCGATATCGTTCGTCCGGGCCCCCCGGAGGTGGCAGCAGGCACCGGCCAAGACGGGGTAGCCGCGTTCGACTGACCAGGGGGGTGCGGAGGCTTCTCGGTCTGGTCGGCCAAAACCGGGGCCTCCGCGCCGTACGTTTCGCGTGCCGGTGTAGTCTGGACCTCGCGAGGCGGGCCAACCGGAGCGGCTGCCGGGGGCTCGTTCCCTTGCCCGCGTGGCTTTTCGGCGGTCATGGCGCTCAGCCCTTCATCCCTCACGGAGTCGGGCTCTGCCACGGGACGCCGCGGCACTGCAGAACTCAGCAAGACCGGGCGGCGCGCGGCAGTTCGCGGCTGGTCCTCGGGCGGTACTACCGACCGGCCAGCAGCGACAGGCCGCGAAGGATCGATCGTCGTCTCGTGCGCAATGGCCGGCGCCGGCTCGGCTTCGACAGCCTTGACGGTGGATGCCGCTGCGAGCGCGGCTACACGTAGATCGGTTTCCGCGGCACGCACCTCCGTGAAAGATGCTCCCGGCTCAGACGCAGCCTGACGGGGGACGCTCGGTGTCACCGGTCGCAGCAGCGGATCGCCTACATTGCGGCGGATCATGATATTGCGCCGCTTCGGCCGGGCGAGGGGCGTGATGGCCGGCCACAGGAACTCGCCGCGAACGCCCAAATCGGGGAGCGTGATCTCGACGACCGCGCCCGGCACGAAAAGCGTGCTTTCGGCAATCTCGGGGCCTACCGAGAGCGCCATGCCGTCGGCGGTCATCGTGACGTTGATGGCTCGCAGATGGGTCAGTTCCGCCGACGGCGTCTCTGCCTCTTCGTCCCCTTCGGCCACAACCAGCTTCAAGTTGAAAGTGACGTTCGTCGGTGCCCTTTCGACGCCCCGCAAAAGGATAACGGCATGGCCGCCTTCCGCACGACTGCGATCCTCTACGGCCTCGACCTCGATCAGCTTCATCACAACAGCCTCAGCGTAAGCCCGGACAGAATTGTACCAGATGGATACGGCGTCCGCCCCGATGCAGCACGAAATGCGCTGCCCCGGCGGGCGAACAGCGCGTGACGAGCATCATCGCAAACTCCGGGCAAGGCAGAGTTGTGCAGCCAATCGGCAGGCGTAACAAGTCAGGCCGCCGATGCGCGAGGCTCGCGAGGCGCGCTGCCTCGAGCGATCTCGAGCGCTGCTGCGATCACCTCGGCGCCCGCACGATCGCGCACAGCGTTCTCGCTCAAATGGCGCCGGAACGCGCGGCCGCGGGGGCGTCCATGATAAAGGCCGAGAATGTGCCGCGTGATGTTGTTGAGGCGACCGCCGGCCGCAACGTGACGCTCCGCAACCGGGATCAGTCCGACCAGAACGTCCTCGCGCGTGGGGATGGGCGTGTCCGCGCCGAAGATCTCGCGATCCACCTCCGACAGCAGATAGGGATTCTGATAGGCCGCGCGGCCGAGCATGACGCCGTCGGCCCACTGCAGATGCTTCCGGGCCTCCTCGATGGTGGTGATTCCGCCATTGAGCACGATCGTCAGTTCCGGGTGCGCCGCCTTCAACCGCCGGACACGTTCATAGTCGAGCGGCGGTATTTCCCGGTTCTCCTTCGGCGAAAGGCCCTTGAGCCAAGCCTTGCGCGCATGCACCACGAACGTACGGCATCCTGCCTTCGCGATCGTCGAAACGAACCGCTCGAGATCGGCTTCCTCGTCCTGATCGTCGACGCCGATCCGGCACTTTACGGTTACGGGCAGATCGACCGCCGATTGCATAGCGGTCCATGCACGGGCGACGAGATCGGGCTCCAGCATCAGGCACGCGCCGAAGCGGCCCTCCTGCACCCGGTCGGATGGACAGCCGACATTGAGATTGAGTTCGACGTAACCGTAGCCAGCGCCGATCCGGGAGGCTTCCGCGAGCGCAGCGGGCTCGCAACCACCCAGTTGCAGCGCCACAGGTTGCTCATCGGGCGAGAAGCCGAGCAGCCGGTCGCGGTCGCCGTGCAGGATCGCCGCCACCGTAACCATCTCGGTATAGAGCAACGCGCACGTCGTCAGCCGCCGGTGGAACGCCCGGCAATGGCGATCCGTCCAATCCATCATAGGGGCGACGGAGAACGTGTGGTTGGGGAGGGGCGGCATCGGGCTGAGGTGTGGGCTCGGGGAAGACGTGGAGATTGGATCCAGGGGGTCGTGTCATAGCCAAAGCAGACGAGCAGGGCAAACCGCCAACGACCAGTGAGGTTCAGCGGCGCGCGCGAACGAGCACTTCCATGAGTTCGGCAACTTTCTGGCGCTGCTCATCGGCGTCGCCACTCGCAATCGCGTGCTCAACGCAATGCGCGATGTGATCGTGCAGGATCTCCTCCTCGACACGCGCGAGCGCGGCTCTGACCGCCGCGATCTGCGTCACGATGTCGATGCAGTAGCGCTCGTCCTCGACCATGCGTCCGAGGCCTCGGACCTGGCCTTCTATGCGGCTCAAGCGCTTCAGGCGTGCAGATTTGGTTTTGACGTTCATCGTTGACACATACCCCGGAGGGGTATAGTCGTCAACCGATAGCCCCAGCAGGTATATGCCGGCATAACGTCGAGCTACGGGACGATCGATATGGCGCACCCAGGCGAAACCCAAGTCCCCTCTCCATCGGATCCGCGCGCCAAAGATCCCGTCTGCGGAATGACGGTCGATCCCGGGACGGCGAAGCACCGGCACACGCACGAAGGGAAGCCCTACTACTTCTGCGCAGCAAGATGCCGCGAGAAATTCATCGCGGAGCCCGCGAGATATCTATCGGCCCCAGCGGCGTCGGCGCCTGTCGATCGCGGCGCCGATCATGCGGTGAAAGATCCGGTGTGCGGGATGACCGTCGATCCGCACACCGCAAAACACCGACATACGCACGAGGGGAAGCCCTATTATTTCTGCGCAGCAAAGTGCCGCGAGAAATTCATCTCCGATCCGAACGCGTATCTGAAGCCGCAACCTCGGCCCGCAGCGCCCCCACCGGCCGGCGCCATCTACACCTGCCCGATGGATCCGGAGATCCGCCAGGAAGGGCCGGGCTCATGTCCGATCTGCGGCATGGCGCTGGAGCCGGAGATCGTGACGGCAGATAGCGGGCCCAATCCAGAACTCGCCGACATGACCCGGCGGTTCTGGATCGGTCTTGCGCTGGCTCTCCCCGTATTCCTGCTCGAAATGGGGGGCCATCTCGTAAATCTGCATGGCGTGATCGCGCCGCAAAAATCGAACTGGGTG
>CAMDMH010000413.1 GCA_945901835.1 Devosia equisanguinis
AGCGGCGCAAAGCCGGTCCAGCCGGATATGCCGATAGCGACCTTGGCTTCTTGCGCGGAGGCGGTGGCGGCGAGGGCGAGGCTCAGCGCGAGCGATGTCGCGGCAAGCTTGGTAAAACGCATGTTGGATCTCCCGGACGGATGGCCGCGGTGGGGCGGACTGGCTCTAGAAACTCCCACAGGGCGAAGTTTTTGGCTAGAGCGGTTTCCGCGTAGGTTGCGTCAAAGCCCGTCGGGCTGCGTGCCAACGACCTGCGGCACGCCGTAGAAATGTCAGGCCTCCCTCGAATCGCGCTCCGCGCGCCCAGGGTCGACCCGACCGACGGACTAGGGATCCAAATCGAATTACATGCAGTCGCGGCGGCAAAGCAGCGGCCGGACGCCGCTACTCGGTCTTCTTGGGCACCAGCTTGTAGCCCTTGCGCGACAGGCACTCATTGCGCTTGTGCGCTTCCATGACCTGGTCGTTGTTGCTGTTTACCGCAGCGGCGGTTACGAGCCCAATCAGGCCGCCGCCGATAGCGCTGCCGACCATCACGGCTGTCTGATTGTTCTGGCGCGCAGGATCGTTCGCGGCGCGCTCGGCAACCTGGTTGCAGGCGGCAATGTCCTTCTTCGCAACGGCCCGGGTTGGTGCAAGGTCCCGTTTCGACGCGCAGCCGGACAAAGCCATTGCCAGACTTGTGGCAACGGCCAACAGTGTTTTGGTACGCATTACTCCCTCCAAATCAAATCGCGCTTTCTCCGGCGCGACGTGATCGGACGATAGGTATTCGCTATGATGGCAGCGAATGAAATCTGTGGTTACGATTTGAAAGTGTGGCGAAGTTGCGGCTGCGCCACGGTGAGACAGAGCACTCGATCGTTCTCAATACGTCCGCGCTTTCGGCGGGATGTACTTGATCTCGTTGGTCATCGTGTAGGTGTGGACAGGGCGGAAGTCGACCTTCACCGATTGGGTCGCATCGTCGGCCCACGTCAGCGTGTGCTTCATCCAGTTCTGGTCGTCGCGGTTGGGATAGTCCTCGCGGGCATGGCTGCCGCGGCTTTCCTTGCGCTGCTCGGCGGCGACCATGGTGACGACCGCCTGCGAGATGAGGTTGTCGTATTCCATCGTCTCGATCAGGTCCGAGTTCCAGACCATCGAGCGGTCGGTGACTGAAATGTCGCCCGAGCCCTTCCAGACGTCGTTGATGAGCTGCACGCCTTCCTGCAGAACCGGGCCATCGCGGAACACGGCGCAGTTGTTCTGCATCACCTTCTGCATGCGGAGGCGAAGCTCCGAGGTTTTCGTGCCGCCCTTGGCGTAGCGGAAACGGTCGAGGCGCGAGAGCGAGAGTTCGGCGCTGTTCGTCGGCAATTCCGGCTGCGAGGCGCCGGCTTGGACGGTTTCGCCACAACGCAGGCCGGCGGCGCGGCCGAACACGACGAGATCGATCAGCGAGTTTGAGCCGAGGCGGTTGGCGCCGTGGACGGAGACGCATGCGGCTTCGCCGAGCGCCATAAGGCCGGGCACGACAGTATCTGGATTGCCGTCCTTCAGTGTCAGCACTTCGCCGTGATAGTTCGTGGGGATGCCGCCCATGTTGTAGTGCACGGTCGGCAGGACCGGGATCGGCTGGCGGCGCAGATCGACGCCGGCGAACACCTTGGCGCTCTCGGTGATGCCCGGCAGGCGCTCGGCCAGGATCGCGGGATCGAGATGGTCGAGGTGGAGGTAGATGTGGTCCTTCTGCGGACCGCAGCCCCGGCCTTCGCGGATCTCGATGGTCATGCAGCGCGAGACGACATCGCGTGATGCCAGATCCTTGAAGTTCGGGGCATAGCGCTCCATGAAGCGCTCGCCATTGGCGTTGGTGACGTATCCGCCCTCGCCGCGCGCACCCTCGGTGATGAGCACGCCGGCGCCGTAGATGCCGGTGGGGTGGAACTGCACGAACTCCATGTCCTGCAGCGGCAGTCCGGCGCGCAGCACCATCGCACTGCCGTCGCCGGTGCAGGTGTGGGCGGACGTGCACGAGAAGTATGCGCGGCCATAGCCGCCGGTGGCGAGGATCGTCTTCTTCGCCCGGAAGCGGTGAAGCGTGCCGTCCTCCATGCATAGCGCGATGACGCCGCGGCAAACGCCTTCGCTGTCCATGATGAGGTCGATGGCGAAGTATTCGATGAAGAACTCGGCGGAGTGGCGCAGCGATTGGCCATAGAGCGTGTGGAGAATGGCGTGGCCGGTACGGTCGGCCGCGGCGCAGGTGCGCTGTGCAGGCGCGCCTTCGCCGAACTCGGTGGTCATGCCGCCAAACGGGCGCTGATAGATGCGGCCGTCCTCGGTGCGGGAGAACGGCACACCGTAGTGCTCGAGCTCGTACACGGCTTCGACGGCATTGCGGCAGAGGTATTCGATGGCGTCCTGGTCGCCGAGCCAGTCGGCGCCCTTGACGGTGTCGTACATGTGCCAGCGCCAGTTGTCCGGGCCCATGTTGCCGAGAGCCGCCGCGACGCCGCCTTGCGCAGCGACGGTGTGCGAGCGCGTCGGGAAGACCTTGGAGATGCAGGCGGTCTTGAGGCCGGCTTCGGCAGCGCCAAGAGTGGCGCGCAGGCCGGAGCCGCCGGCGCCGACGACGATCACATCATAGGTGTGCTCGACGAAGGTGTAGGCCTTGCCGGTGATCGCGGGCGACGCAACGCCGTTGCTCGAAGATTGTGCCATGGGTTCGGATTCCGAAGGTGAACGGGTCAGGTCGGCCGGCTAGGCGCAGGTGGCGGGCGGCGCGGGCGATCAGGTCTCGATGAATGCGATCTTCAACAAGGCAAATACTGCGACGACGCCCATCAGGATCACGAAGAACGAGTTGAGCATCAGGCACAGGACCTTGCGGCCTTCCGAGTGGACGTAGTCCTCGATGATGGTCTGCATGCCGAGGCGCATGTGCATCAGCCCTGCGCCGATGAACAGGATCATCGGGATCGCCACGATCGGGTGGGCGAGCGCGCGGCGGACATCGCCGTAGTCGGCACCGATCAGCGCGACGATCAGGGCGACAAAAAGCGGCGTCAGGATCAGCAAGCCGACCGCCGTCGTCCGCTGGCGCCAGAAGTGATCCGTGCCTTCCTTGGCGCTGCCAAGGTGGCGGACATTCTTCAGCGGCGTGCGCATCTTTTTGGAATCGATCACAGCAACCCCCGCAACTTGAAGATGTAGGCCCAGATGCCGCCGGTGATCGCGAGCGAGCCGAGAATCGTCAGCCACGACATGGAGTTGACCACGCCGAGCGCAAAGCCGCGGCCGGTGTCCCAGATCAGGTGGCGGATGCCGCCGAGGGCGTGGTGCACCAGAGCCCAGGTGTAGCCGATCATCACGGCGAGCCCGACCGGCGTTTTCAGCAGACCCGTGAACAGCTCATAATTGCCGCGGCCGGTGGCGACCGCCAACAACCAGCAGACCATGATCACGGTGCCGAAATAGAGTGCTGCGCCGCTGATGCGGTGCATGATCGACATCATCATGTTGATCAGCGGCGAATAGATCTGCAGATGCGGTGATAGTGGGCGCGCGTCTGCTTTCGGCCCGGAATCGGCTTGCGCCATTCGGAACTCTCCCCCTCGGATGTAACGGTGGGGGTATAACGTGATGGTGCATCGCGATCAACGCGGGTGGAGCGTGAAAACCTGCGTCATCCTGCGCGTGCGTTTTGGTATTCTGTATGCCAGACAATCCGGTCAGACGCGTGGGGTCTAGCTGAACGCTTCGACGATCGCTCCGCCGAGGGCTGCGCCGCTTTCGAAGGCGTGCTCCGCCAGCCGGCCCCGACACCAGTCGCCACCGACCCCGACCATGTGCTCGCGGGCGAACATGTAGGTTTCGCCAAGCGGGGTGTCGCACAGACCGTGGCGCCAGAGGTGCGCCGCCATCTGCGCGGGCCGGACAGGCGGCAGGCTGAGGACGTGGCTCACTTCGGCCCAAAGCTCTTCGGCGACGGCTTCCGGTTCCATATCCTCTGTCTGGCGGGTCCAGGTGGGGGCGGCGTGGACCACGATGTGGTCACCGCCCGAGGTCCGGCCCGGCTTGGAGTTATTGCGGGAGACCCAGCGAACGATCTGGGACATATCGGAGTAGACGTCCTGCTCGGGCAACAACCGCTGGTCGAGGCGGACCATAAGCGCCCAGCATGGTTGCATGCGGACCCGCTCCAGGGGCTCGGCCAGTTCGGGCAAGCGGCCACGTGATTACCCCGTCATCACCTCTGCCGGCCTGACCGCGGCGATCGACCGGTAGGGTCGTGGCGCGGCTGCGACCGCAACGCGGGCGAGGCGCTCTATGTTCTTGGCCAGATCGAAGCGGCGATTGAAGCGCCATTCGTAGGATGCG
>CAMDMH010000414.1 GCA_945901835.1 Devosia equisanguinis
CATGGCTGCGTTCAATCTCGCCAAACTACCAAGGCTGCTCCCCGCCTGAGTGGCAGCCAACCGGATCCGCCCCCGTCCATCGATGCTTCCAACCAACCCGTCAAAAGCATACCGTTCCATCCGGGCAGGTTCTTCAGCGACCTGCTAGACGAGTACGAGACGATCCTTTGGCCCGAGGGCAAGATCATCGGCGGCAAGGGATGATGTCCGGCGTGCCCGCCCGCCGATTTCCGGCCCCGTGGACCGTCGAGGCCATCCCCGGCGGCTTCAGGGTAATCGATAGCAACGGGATTGCTCTCGCTTACGTCTATAGCCGCGACGATCTTGCCGAGAAAACGATCGGCGGTGCGCATCTGACGTCCGATGAGGCGAGGCGGATCGCAAGCAACATTGCCCGACTGCCGGAGCTATTGGTGAAAGGGCGCTAAAGTCCGTCCTGCGACATTCGCGACAGCCAGGGAACAATGTCGGCAGCTCTTCGTTGTATGAGCACACAGTTTAGAATGCTGTGCAGCGTAGTAAGCGTTGCGTTCGAGTTTGTACCAGTTGCGTCCGCGACAAGCGCCTCAGCTCCCCCCGCGAGTTGAGGCGCTTTTGGTATAGGCGCTGCTTACCCGCCGCCTTGAGCGCATCCACCCAGCAGGTGCATCGACCGCCAGCGGCCTCGCAATCCCTCGCCTTGATGGTCATGATTGATCAATTATGGAACTGCCGCAGGTCCGCGAGGGAAGCTGCATCGTGCATGCTATGTGCATGCTGGAGCGCTCATCTAAGAACACGATCCAAGGTAACCCATTGAAATTGATGGAGCGGGTGAAGGGAATCGAACCCTCGTCATAAGCTTGGAAGGCTTCTGCTCTACCATTGAGCTACACCCGCGGACGCGCTGGAGTGTTAGGCAAGCCGCGCGCGGCTGTCAAACGTTCCAGCCGTTCCAGCGCTTCTAACGACCCCATGACTTGAAGCCGATTCTCGGAGCCAATTCTGAGCCTCGTTCAATCGAGGTCGGGCATCACCAAGCGCCGGTGGAACGAGACTTCGGCTACGTCAGAACCAACGCCACCAAGCCGTGGCGATTTTTTCATCATGCGGAAATCCGTACTGTTTTTGCAGCGCAACACACGGAAGGCATAAGCATTAATGCACCTATCCTTGCAGATTCTTGACAGCTACCGGTTCCAATCGGTCGCCTCGGAGTGCTAAATGGGCCCTAGCGTACGGAGCTGCGCACCCGGTGAGGAGCTGCGGCGCGCGCAACGAGGCGAAGTCTACGAACTCAAACAGAACCCTACCGAAAACATCACGGCAGGAAGCGACCAGAGGACTCGAGCTGGATGGACGCGCGCGTCAAGCAGGATGGCCCAGGTGAATCGGGCAAAGGATCGGGGCAGGGCATGTTGCCCACCGACACGGCCAACCCTCAGTATTTTCACAAGGTCGTCGACTGCCAATTCGCCTGCCCGACCCACACGCCGGTGCCAGAATACATCCGGCTGATCGCACAGGGCCGTTACGCCGCCGCCTATCTTCTGAATTGGGAATCTAACGTGTTCCCCGGCATTCTCGGTCGCGTCTGCGACCGCCCGTGCGAGCCCGCGTGCCGGCGCGGCCGCGTCCAGATCGGCAATGAGACGACCGCTAAGGACCCGACCCTCAGGAACGCAGAGCCGGTCGCGATCTGCCGTTTGAAGCGCGTTGCCGCCGACAACAAGGGCGAGATCGACGCGTTCTTGCCGGCCGTCCCCGCTACGAAGAACGGCAAGCGCATCGCGCTCGTCGGCGCAGGCCCCGCCTCGCTCACCGTCGCCCGTGATCTGCTGCCGCTCGGCTATCACGTCACGCTGTTCGAGAAGGATCCGCGCGGCGGGGGCCTGATGCGAACGAACATTCCCTCGTTCCGCTTGCCTGAAAGCGTGCTCGACGAGGACGTCGACCGTATCGTGGAGATGGGCGTCGAGGCCCGCTTCGGTACGCCCGTCAAGAGCCTCAAGGCATTGCTTGCCGATGGCTACGACGCGGTATTCGTCGGCACCGGCGCGCCGCGCGGCAAGGATCTCAAGGTTCCAGGCCGCCAGGAAGCAGACAAGAATGTCCACATCGGCATCGATTGGCTGACGTCGATCGCTTTCGGCCACGTCATGAGCGTCGGCAAGAAAGTCGTCGTGATCGGCGGCGGCAACACGGCGATGGATTGCTGCCGCAGCGCGCTGCGCCTTGGCGCCGAGCAGGTCACGGTCACGGTTCGCTCGCCGCGCAAGGTCATGAAGGCGTCGGACTGGGAACTAAAGGACGCCCTGCACGAGGGCATCCCGATCCTCGACAATCACAACCCCAAGTCGTTCGTCATCAAGGACGGCAAGCTCGCCGGCGTCGTCTTCGAGAAAATGGTCGAGAAGGGCGTCGACGCAAAGGGCCGCCCGAAGCTCGAAGCCTCCGGCGAAACCGTCACGATAGACTGCGACGACGTGCTGATGGCGATCGGCCAGGACAATTCCTTCCCCTGGATCGAGCGCGACGTCGGCCTCGAGTTCGGCGAATGGGACATGCCCAAGGTCGACAAGAAGACGTTCATGTCCACTCGCCCCGGCGTGTTCTTCGGCGGCGACGCGGCGTGGGGGCCTGAAAACATCATCTGGGCCGTCAGCCACGGTCATCAGGCCGCAATCTCGATCGACAAGCACTGCCGCGGCGAGGACATCACCCAGCGGCCCGGTCCCGGCCACACCCTCGTTTCCCAGAAGATGGGCATCCACGAGTGGTCCTACTCGAACAACTACGCAGCGCAAAACCGCACGCCTATCCCGCACGCTGACATCAAGGCGTCAATCAAGAACCTCAAGCTCGAGGTCGAGCTGGGCTTCGATCGCGAACGTGCGGCCAAGGAAGTCGAGCGCTGCCTCAACTGCGATGTGCAGACGGTGTTCGAACCCAAGCTCTGCATCGAGTGCGACGCGTGCATGGATATCTGCCCGGTCGATTGCATCAGCTTCACCGACAATGCGCCCGAGCCCGCGTTGCGGGCAAGCCTGCGGGTACCTGCGTTCAACGGCAGCCAGGACATCTATGTGTCCGACGTCTTGAAGACGGGACGCATCATGGCCAAGGACGAGGACGTCTGCCTCCACTGCGGCCTGTGCGCAGAGCGCTGCCCGACAGGCGCCTGGGACATGCAGAAATACTTCTACGTCGAGGCGAAGGCATCGCCCGCCGTCAATAAGCACCACAACGCTTATCTTATGCAGTAGTCGACAGGCGGGGTCTGACCCCGAGCCAGAAGAAAACGACACCATCGAGGCGGGGTCAGACCCGCAGGGTCTGACCCCGGTCGTCAAAGGGTCTGATACCACCTCGAACCAGCAGGATGGACTGGAATGAGCGGCATCAACGATTTCGTCGTCAAGTTCGCGACCGTGAACGGCTCGGGCTCTGCCTCAGCCAACGCGATGTTCGCCAAGACGCTGTTCCGGATGGGCATCACGGTCAGCCCGAAAAATATCTTCCCCTCGAACATCCAGGGCCTGCCGACCTGGTACGAGGTCCGCGTTTCCGAGAAGGGCTACAACGCCCGGCGCGCTGGCATCGACCTGCTGGTGGCGATGAACCCGCAGACCTACCAGGACGGTCTCGCCGAGGTCGTCCCCGGTGGCTGGCTGCTATACGACAGCTCGATGCCGCGCGTTTGGCCACGGTCCGACATCACCGTGCTGCCGGTGCCGATCGCCCAGATGTGCGCGAAGAAGTGGGCCGACCCGCGCCAGCGCCAGTTGTTCAAGAACATGGTCTACGTCGGTGCGCTGTCGGCGCTGCTCGATATGGACATGGAAGTCGTGAAGGCCGTGGTCGGCGACCAGCTCAAGGGCAAGGAAAAGCTCGTCGCCGCCAATCTCGAGGCGCTCAATCTCGGCCGCACCTACGCCAGCGATCACTTCGATTGCCCGCTGCCGATCAAGGTGCGCCACGCCCAGTCGTCCAAGGGCAAGATCATCGTCACGGGTAACGAAGCGGCAGGCCTCGGCGCGGTGTATGCCGGCGCCACCGTTTGCGGCTGGTATCCGATCACGCCGTCCACCTCGATGGTCGAAGGCTTCGAGAAGCACGCCAAGCGCTTCCGCGTCGACAAGGACGGCAAGAAGAACTACGCGCTCGTCCAGGCCGAGGACGAGCTGAGCGCGATCGGCATCGCCATAGGCGGCGGCTGGAACGGCGCGCGCTCGTTCACGGCGACCTCCGGCCCGGGCGTCTCGCTGATGGGCGAGTTCCTCGGCCTCGCCTACTTCGCCGAGATACCTGTCGTGCTCTACGACATCCAGCGCGGCGGCCCCTCTACGGGTATGCCCACACGCACACAGCAGTCGG
>CAMDMH010000415.1 GCA_945901835.1 Devosia equisanguinis
TCGCCGAGGAGGCGACAAAGGCGTTCAGCTTCGTGCCGGAGTTCGTGGCCGGCCCCGATACCTCGGCGCGCGTGCGCAAAATGCTGAGCACGTCGCCGGAATTGCGCAAACAGGTGAGCGACTACGTCAAAGTCGGCGCGGGCGTGAAATGAGGTCAACGATGAAAGGTCATTCGTTGCCTCGCACCTGAGCCCGCTCCGGGCGTGTCGCCCCCGAAAATGGGAGCCTTGCAGATGTGGAACCCAGTCCGACTGCTCGCCGTCACCAGCCTCGCCTTGAGCTCTCAGCTGCTGGCGGCCACCGCAGACGATTTCTATACGGGCAAGCGGCTGACGCTTCTCATCAACTATGCGGCAGGCGGCCCCGCAGACATCGACGGGCGCGTTTTCGGCCGCCATATCGCCAAGCACATCGCGGGACAGCCCGTCATCATCGTGCAGAACCTCGATGGCGCCGGCGGGCAGGTCGGCGTCAACTATCTCGGTGAGGTCGCGCCCAAGGACGGTACGGTCGTCGGGCTGCTCACCGGTTCCGCGTTCGTCAACACGTTCGCCTCCAAACCCCAGCGCATCGACTTCAGAACGCTCGAGTTCATCGCAGCCCAGCGCTCGACCAGCGTCTACTACATGCGCGCGGACCTCAAGCCCGGCATCAAGAAACCTGCCGATCTCGTGCGGGCCGAAGGCGTCATCATCGGCGGCCTCGCGGCCGACAGCTCCAAGGATATTCTCCTGAGGCTGACGCTCGACTTGCTCGGCGTGCGCCACAGGTACGTGACGAGCTACCGCGGCACCAACGCCGTCCGCCTCGCTATCCAACAGAGCGAGGTCAACATCACTTCGGAATCGCCGCCGGCATATCGCGGCGTAGTCGCACCGAGTCTCGTCAAGGAGGGAATTGCGGTCCCCTTCTTCTACGATCCGGGGTGGGACGGCGTGAAGTTCAGCGTCCCCAAAGAGGGAGCGGATCTGAACATTCCGGGATTCCAGGAACTCTATGCCGAGGCCAAGGGCGGAACGCCCAGTGGCCCTCTCTGGGACGCCTACCTCTCGATCATCTTTCTCACGGGCAGCAATTTCCGGCTGCTGGCGTTTCCGCCGGGCGCGCCGGATGCAGCGAAGGAAGCCATCCGGCTTGCGGTGCTCAAGCTCGCCGGCGACAGTGAGTACATCGAGGACGCCACGAAAGCGTTCGGCTACGTGCCGTCGTTCGACGCCTCGCCCGATCTCGTCGGCCGTGTTCGCAAGGCGCTCAATGCAACGCCGGAGGCCAAGGCATTCTTCGCGCGCTACATCGAAGACCCATCGAAGGGGAGCGGCCCCGCGGCCGGGGCGAAATAGGACGGAGGCGTGCATGTTTCGTATCTCGGCGGTGACCGCGCTCGCCAGCGCGCTCATGCTCGTGCCGGTCGCAGCGGCCGATGCGCAAGGCTTCTATTCGGGCAAGCGGTTCACCATCCTGATCAACTATGCGGCGGGTGGGCCGGCCGACATCGAGGGCCGCGTCGTCGCGCGCCACATCGCCAAACACATCGAAGGCAACCCCACCATCGTCGTGCAGAACATGGACGGCGCGGGCGGATTGATCGGCACCAACTACATCGGCGAGATCGCGCCCAAGGACGGCACGATGCTCGGCCTGCTGACCGGCGTCGCCTGGCCTTATGCCTCGGAGGCGAAGCCGCGCAAGGTCGACTTCAAGCTCTACGAGTTCGTCGCCTATCAGCCCGGCACCACTGTCTACTTCATGCGGACGGACGTGAAGCCGGGCATCAAGAGCCCGCTCGATCTTGGGCGCGCGGAGGGTCTCGTCTCCGGCGGATTGAGCGCTGAAAGCAGCAAGGACCTGCTGTTGCGGCTGACGCTCGAGATGCTGGGGCGGAACTACAAATACGTGACCGGCTATCGCGGCAGCAACGCGGCGCGGCACGCGCTGACGACCGGCGAGGTCAATTACTACTCGGAGAGCCCCCCCTCCTATCGCGGGCTCGTCGAGCCGAGCCTGGTCAAGACCGGCGTGGCGATCGGTCTGTTCTACGACAGCGGCTGGGATGGCCGGACTTTCAACAAGCCCTTGCAAGTCGAGGGGCTCGATCTGCCCGCGTACCATGAATTGTACAAACAGATCCGTGGCGAGGAGCCGTCGGGCCAGCTCTGGGAAACATACAAGACCATCGTCGCGCTGAGCCATGCGATGCAGCGGATCGCGGTGTTCCCGCCGGGCACGCCGCAAGCGGCCATCGATGCGATCACCAAAGCCTTCCAGGGGCTCGAGACCGATGCGGAATTCGCCGCCGAAGGGCGCCGGACGTTCGGGTTCGTGCCGGCCTTCCGCTCGGGGCCCGACACCAACGACAAGATCCGCTCCGGGCTCAACGTGAAGCCGGAGACGAAGGCGTGGATCACCAAGTACATCGAGGATGCGGGCAAGCTGAAGTAGCAAAAGCGGCCACGGCCGGGACTGCGTGCGACATGGGCGCGTCTGGTGGGGGAGCCGTTTTCGGCGCACGCTAAAGGGAGTGCATCAACCGAATTAGCCGAGCCCAGCCATGTCCTCCATCGTCGATCCCAAAACCATCGAGATCTATGCGCAGGAGGCTGCGAAGTACGCGACGCGCGATCGGAAGGAACGTGCAGACGGCTTCCTCGATCCGTTCATCGGGATGATGCCAGCCGGGGCCGTCGTGCTCGACCTCGGCTGCGGCGCAGGCTGGGCCGCCGCCGTCATGCAGGATCGCGGCTTCGACGTGCACGCGCTCGATGCGACACCGGAGATGGCCGCGCTCGCGCAGCAGAAACTGAAGCGCACGGTTCGCGTCGCCTCGTTCGAGGCGGTCGACGAGGTCGGCGTCTACGACGGCATCTGGGCGTCGGGCGCGCTGCTGCATGTGCCCAAGGCCGAAATGCCGGCGCTGCTCGTGCGGCTCGCGAACGCCTTAAAGCCCGGTGGGCTGCTGCTAGCTACGTTCAAATCCGGCGAGGGGGAAGCGCGCGACAAGATCGGCCGGTTCTATTCTTACTATTCGTTGCCGGAGCTCGAAGCGCTGTTCGGCGCCGTGCCGGGCATCGAGGTGGAAGGCCACCTCGCTTCGACCGGCACCGACTTCACCGGCAACGTCAACACCGTCTACGCCTTGAAGGCGCGCCGCCGCCCCATTTGAGGGCAACGCCCCGACATGTCTACTGAACCAGTGCGACCGGCTGGCCGACGCCCTTGATGCCTTCGGGAACGGGCACGGGTGTGAGATGGTAGTTGGTGTTGAGAACCAGGTTCGGACCGGAAAACAGACGCAGGCTGCGCACGACGATCGCGGTATAGGCCGACTGATCTGCAATTGGTTTCTCCGCGTCGATCTTGAGATGCCCCTTCGGCAGATAAATCGTACCGAGCAACAGGCGGGCATTGTCGCTCAGTATCTCGTGCGTCTGGCCAACGGTCTGCTCCTTCGACTCATGGAACAACAGGCCCGCCATCAATCCCGCTTTCGGCGCCGCGAGGCTGATGGTCGTGCCGCCCTCGAACCGGAACCGCGCGCCCGCGCCCGTCAGGTAGAAGCCGACGTCCTCGCCGGTCACCGACGCGGAATCTTCCACGAGGAACGGACCTTCCTTGATCACGAATACTCCCGGCTCGAGCGTGACCACCGACGTGCCGGCGATGGACAAGCCACCGCAATAGACACCCGGCTCGAGTCGCACACTCTGGTTGAGCAGGCGCAACCCCGTCGCTTTGCAACCGGCCACGGGCGGGGCGATGCGGCTGGCAAGCGGGTCGTCGAACACCGGGCAATCCGTGAACGGCTACGGGGTGAAGTTCCCCTTTCCGCCGTCTCTACCGCCGGCAGTGCAGATCAACGAGGCCGACATCACCGCATTGTTTTTCGACTTGATGCTGGCCGACGACGTCGAGTTGGCATAGACGGCACAGTCGACCGCCGTCAGCTGGGCTTTGGTCCACAGTTCGATCGCGCCATCGGTGTCCGGATCGAGGCTCAAGACGCAGATATTGGGCTTACCGATAACCTGCGCCACGGAACGAACCACGATCTTGGATGCGCCTCCGCCGAGGACGCCGAATGGTCCTTTGAAGTCTTGAGTGGCATCGACGGTTACGCGCAGCGGCGTCGTCTCGGTCCGGGTCGTTACGCTGAGCGATCCGGCCTTCACGTAGGCGTCTGCCTCGAATAGCCCATGCACCTTCGCAGCCGTCTGGGCCGAGATGTCATTCTTCGTCGTGTCGATGAGCGTCAACTCGAGTGCTGCCGCTTTGGCGGCAGCATCTGCTGCTACCTGAAGGCGCTCCTTCTGCCGGGTCAGCATCCCGAAGTCGATCGTGCCGCCGACTATCG
>CAMDMH010000416.1 GCA_945901835.1 Devosia equisanguinis
CGCACTCAATATGCTGGGCAGGACGGCCAACGATCTCTTCTGGATGGCCCGCTACATGGAGCGGGCGGAAAACATCGCGCGGCTTCTCGAGGTCGGCTACCGGCTCATCCTTCTGCCACATCAGAACGGCGAGGACGAGTGGCGCTCGACGCTGCGGACGGCGGGCTGCGATGAGGCTTATCTCGAGCGGCATTCCACGTTCGAGACCTCCAGCGTCGTCGACTTCCTGCTTCTAGACCGCGACAACCCCTCGAGCGTCACCTCCTGCATCGAAGCCGCCCGCAGTAACGCGCGCGCTCAGCGAACTGCAATTACGCGCGAGATGTGGGAAGCGCTGAACGGCGCCTGGATCGAGCTCGACGGCCGGGTTCGGCAAGCCCGCGAGCCTAATGCGCTTCCGGCACTTTTCGATTGGATCCGCGAGCGTTCGGCTCTGTTCCGCGGCGCACTGCTCAATACGATCCTGCGCAACGACACGTTCTATTTCACCCAGTTGGGGACGTTTCTCGAGCGGGCCGACAACACCGCTCGCATTCTCGACGTCAAATACTACATGCTGCTGCCGCAGAACGAGATCGTCGGCGGCGGGCTCGACAGTGCGCAATGGGCGACGATCCTGCGCTCGGTCTCCGCGCACCGCAGTTTCCGTTGGGTCTATCGCGATGCCTTCAAGCCCTGGCACATCGCCGACTTCGTGATCCTGAACCCGCAGCTGCCCCGTTCGCTGCGCTCGTGCTACGTCGAGATCGCCGCGGCCCTCGCTGGTCTCTCGGAATACTACTGCGCCGACAGCGACTGTATGAAGCGTGCCGACAGCACGCTCGAGATGCTTTCGCAAGCCGACATGGTCACGATCTTCCAGCGCGGCTTGCACGAGTTCCTGCGCGACTTCATTGCCGGCAACAGCGAGTTGGCATCGGAGATCGCAACCACCTACCATTTCAATGATTGAGCGGCCCGGCATGCGCATCGCCATCGATCACAGGACCCGCTACACCTACGCCGCGACCGCGTCGTATGGCATAGTCATGCTGCGCATGACGCCGGCGCCCTATCAGGGGCTCCGCGTCGTCGAATGGCAGATCCGTACGGAGCCCGATGGCCAGTTGCTTGCCACGCGCGACGGCTTCGGCAATGCCACGCACCTGCTCACGATCACAACGCCGCATGACGATCTCGAAGTGACGGTCACCGGAATCGTCGAGGTCACCGATACCGCCGGCGTCGTCAAGGGGCTGCCCGAGAGCTTTCCCCTGCGGGTCTATCTGCGTCCGACCGCGTTGACGGCGACGAGCCCCGCCATTGAAGCGCTGGCCGCCGGCCTCACGGAAACACAGCTCGTGCCGCGGCTTCACGAGTTGATGAATTCAATTCGCGAAAAGGTCGAATACGTTGTTGGCGCTACCGGGGCCGCAACACCGGCTGGAACCGCCTTCGAGGCGGGAGAAGGCGTGTGCCAGGACCATGCACACATTTTGATCGCAGCCGCCCGCGCGCTGAACGTGCCCGCCCGCTACGTCACGGGCTACCTGCTCACGGACGAAGGCGAGCCCGCGACGGCGCATCATGCCTGGATCGAAGCCTGGGTCGAGGGGCTGGGCTGGGTCGGCTTCGATCCGGCGAACCGAATCTGCCCGACCGACCGCTACGTCAGGCTTGCGGCCAGCCTCGATGCTCACTATGCCGCGCCCATCAGGGGCTCACGCCGCGGCGGCCCGCACTAGGCGCTGGACGTGCGCGTCGCGGTCGAAGAGCTCGCGAGCCAGGGCCAATCGCAAAGCCAGACTGTCAAAGGCCAGTCCCAGTCCCAGTCCCAGTCCCAGTCCCAGTCGCAGAAGTCAGGCCAGTAGCCTGTCCAGTGTTCTGAGCAGTATTCTGGCCACTAAAGCGACGAGTGACGTTAGTCCTGGGCGCTATTCTGCCGCCTTGATGCCGAGGATCTTGGCAGCTCCCGCCGCCACCTTCCGCTGATCGTCGATCGCGGCAGCGAACTCGTCGCCATCGCCCGGGTTTACGACTTGCCCCGTAGAAGTCAGCCGGTCGATCACGATCTGGTCCTTCATCGCCTCGCGCACGTCGGACGAGATGCGGCGCCGCGCGACCATATCCACGGCCTTGGTGCTGAACACGCCGACCATGCCGTCGAATTCCATCGCGGGGAAACCTGCTTCGCGCACGGTTGGGATGCCCGGCATGATCTCGGCCCGCTTGGTATTGGTGAAGGCGATGGGGCGGATCTTGCCGCTTTCGACCTGCGGACGGGAGATCGCGTAGGCAGACGAGAACGCCTGGATGCGGTTTTCCCCCAAGTCATTGGCGGCCTGGACGGCATCGCGATAGGGCACGCGCACCATATCGAGTTTGGCGTCTTTCACGAAAGCCTGGAACAGGAAGTCGTTGAGGCCGGTGACGCTGGCGTAGTTGAGCTTGCCTGGCGCTTCCCGGACCTGCTGCGCGAGCTCCGCCATGCTCGTAGCCTTGAGGGCGTTGGAGACCGTGATCACTACGAGGGTATTGGAAACCCGCACGATCGGGATGATCTCTCTGATGTCGTAAGGGATTTTCGCGTGGGTGTAAGGATGCGCGGTGAACGCCGCCGATGGCCCCCAAAGCAGAATGTGATCGTCGTTGGCGTTGATCACCGAGCTTATGGCGACGACGGAATCACCGCCGGGCCGGTTCTCGACGACGACCGATTGTCCCCACGCCTTGGCGAGCTTGTCGGAGATGATCCGCGCGCTGATGTCGGTGCCGCTTCCCGGGCCGAGCGGCAGTACCAGCCGCACGTTGCGCTGCGGCCAGCTCTGCGAGAGCGCTTCGGCGCATCCCAGTGCGAAGGTTGCGCCGAGGGCCGCGCACGCGGCAGCCAGACGCGGCAACGAGTATCGAATCCTGAGCAACGGCGCAGCCTCCCTTTGTCTTGTCGACCGCCTCAATCGCATTGGCAGACGGGATATGCAATATCTTGCCGATGGGGCAGTTGCGTGGCCGGCAGTCGCCAGGACTGGGTGTTCCCGTTTCAATCCCGCAGCAGCGCCCTGACCTGCTCGACCAGGGCCGGCGGCAGCGCATGCGCATCGCGAACGATCCGCTCCATGTCCTCGCCCGACGTGGGATCAATGGTCATCGCGTGCTTCGTCATCTCGGCGAGGAACTGCTCATCTTTCATCGTCGCCATGAACGCATCGCGCAGCGCCTTCGCGCGGGCTGGCGGTAGACCCGGAGGTGCCACGTAGGGGCGCGCCAGGATCGTGCTCATGAAGATGACATCGAGTACCTTCTGGTCGTCGGCACTCGCGACGAACTCCTTCACCAGCGGTACGTCGGCGGGAACCTCCGGCATCTTCTGCGGCGCAAGCTGTGCCAGGATGCGGATCGTGCCGTCCTTCAACCATTGCGGCCGCGCGGCCTTGATGCCCTCCATGTCCCACACGCGGCCGGTGATCTCGGCGCGCTCGAGTGCCACCGCGATCTCGCGCGTCCCGGGATAGCCGGGAACGATCTTCAGCGCGTCCAGGCCGAGAAGGCGTTTGACCGCGAGCGGCAGAAGGTACGTGTCGCCTGAACGTCCGGTAGCCCCGACGATGATCGGCTTCGTCTTGAGTTCGTCGAGCCGTTCCACGCCGGCGGAAGTGAGCGCGATCAGGACCGACGCCGAACTCACGACGTTGCCGATTGTGAAGAGATCGGTTCCCTTGAATTGCGCCTTCGAGGCCTCGCCCTGAAAAACGGTGTCGAACAGCAAGGCCGAGTTGACGGCCGCGATGGCCGTGCCGTCGCGCGGCGCGACGCGCGCAATGTGATTGCCCAGCAGCATGCTCGAAGCGCCCGGCATGTTCTGGGGAACGATCGCCGGCGCGCCGGGGATATGTCGAACGATGTGCCGCGCGATCGTACGTGCATAGAGATCGTAGCCGCCGCCCGAGGGATAGCCGATGAACATCGTCATCGTCTTGCCGCGGTAAAAGTCGGCGATCTCGTTGGCGGCAGCGAGCGCGCCAAGGTGTGTCATCGCCCCGATGAACGCGACGGCACGCGCAATGCAGCGAGCGATCATCATGTGCGATCTCCTGGCGTTTCCGGCCTGATGACGACGAGAGCATCTAGCGCGACGGCGCCGCGTCCCTCGTCGAGCACGACGATCGGATCGATGTCGATGGACTCGAGACGGTCGCCGAGTTCGATACCGAGCCGTCCGAGCGCCACCATCGCGTCGGCGAGCGCACCGACATCGCCGCGCTTCGCCCCACGGAATCCATCGAGCAGCTGCCACGCCTTCGTACGCCCGATCACGCTGATCGCGGTTTGCCGCGTCAGTTCGAGCGGCGCAAATGCCACGTCCT
>CAMDMH010000417.1 GCA_945901835.1 Devosia equisanguinis
GAACGCGTCGTGCATGGGCGCCAGGATGCTCGCGCCACCACCGAAAGACAGCAGCGACAGCGGCGTCAAGACGAAGATCAGCGCGACGATCTCACGCATCCGGCTCGTCCTTTCCGGCAGCGTCGCCTTGCTCCTTGCCGATTTCCGTCCAGGCCAACCAGACGCTGATCGGCGCGAGGACCAAGATCACCGGCACCATCGGCAGCCGGAGGATGCCGACCAATACGACCACGAGGCCAGCGAGGCCCAACTGAAGTGGCTGCATCCGGGTGACCTTGATCGCCTTGATGCCCATGGCCAACAGCAACGCGACGGCGGTGGCTGCAAGGCCGTCCATGAAGTGGTGCACGCTCGGCTCGGTCTGGAACTGTGCGTAGATCGAACCGATTGAAATGATCGCGAAAAACGGGACGAGGATCAGCCCGAGCATGGCGACCATGGCGCCCTGGACCCCACGCAAGCGCTGGCCCACATAAACCGACAGGTTGCTCATGTTGATGCCAGGCAGCACCTGCGCCAGCGTCAGCGCCCCCATGAAATCCGCTTCGGGCATCAGTCGGCGCTTTTCGACTATCTCGCGGTAAAGCCAAGCGGTCAGGCCGCCGCCGACGCTCAGCGAACCGATCTGGAAGAAGATCCAGAAGATGGTCGCGAGCGAGACGTGAGGCACCTGATCCGGGGAAGGCTCGGCGGCGAGGCGGGGGGAAGGCTCATCCATGAGGGGGTCCGTCAGACAACTGGTGCGGCGGCGGCCGGCGAACCGGCGCTCCAGATCAAGTTCTGACGGTTCGGCCGCGGTCGCGCAACACGCGTGCTTCCTCCGGGGCTCCAGAGCAGTGTCCGATCGTCCGCAGTCGCCATGGGCGATCGAATGATCGGATGGAACTGCTGTGGTCTCATGTATCTAGAGCAGCTTTACCCGACCGAAGAATCGCAGATGCGACTCCGTCCGGCCGGATGATGCTCTAGTGTGCGAATTCGCCCTGGTAACATCACTGATCAACGTCCGCCCAAGGTCGCGCTTCCCATGTCATCACATCAGTCGCCGGACATGAGCCTGGAACTGAAGCGGGGGTACGAGCTGCACAAGGCCGGCCGCGTGGACGAGGCAGCTGTCATCTACGAGAAGATCGCCGCACTCGATCCGAGCCATGCGGACGCGTTGCATCTGCTGGGCTCGATCAAGGCGCAGCGCGGGGAAGCCGCAGAGGGCTGCCGGCTGATCGAGGCCGCGCTGGCCCTGAAGCCCGACGTCGCTCTCATGTGGTTCAATCACGGCAACGCGCTGGCCGTACTGGAGCGTCGAGACGACGCAGTCGAGAGCTATCGTAAAGCCGTCGGCCTAGCGCCCAGCATGATCGTCGCGCATTACAGCCTTTGCGGGCAGCTCATCGCGTGCCAGCGCGCAGGCGAGGCGCTCGCTGCCATGGAGCACGCGCTGGTAGCGATCCCCGGGCAGCACTTGCTGACCACGGGCAAGGCCAATGCGCTGATGGCGCAGGAACGTCATGCAGAGGCGCTGGCCGCATATGAAATGGCAGTGGCGGCTTCGCCACGCAACATCGATGCGATGTGCGGCCGAGGGCTCGCGCTGTTCGAGTTGGCGAGGCCCGCCGATGCGCTCGCCGCGTTCGATCAAGTGTTGGCGCTGGTGCCGGGTCACCTCGACTCCATCATGGGGCGTGCCCATGCGCTCGTCATGCTGGGGCGTGCGGCGGAAGCGGTGGCGATCATGGATCGCGTGCTCGCGGTGGTGCCGAAGAATCCGCTCGCCCACTACGTTCGTGGGCATGGCCTGCTCGCGATGTTCGACACGGCGCAGGCGGTGGAGAGCTTTCGTGTAGCGGCGGAATTGGCGCCGGACATGACCGCGGCGGTGCACAATCATGCAGACGCCTTGCGCGCACTCGGCCGCTACAGCGAAGCGATACCGGTTTTCGAGCGTGTACTGGCAAGGGAGCCGGGGCATGGGCGCGCGATGTCCGGCCTTGCATCCTCGGCGCTGCATTGCTGCGAATGGCAGACAGTGGACCGCCTGGCGCGCCCGATCGAAACAGCGGTACGCGATGGCGTCAGAGGGATCGATCCGTTCACGTTGCTGATGCTGTCGCCTTCGCCGGAGCTGCATCTGAACTGCGCTGAAAGCTTCACGCGCTTCACGTGTCCGCCGGTACTCAGCGCTGCCCGACGTTTGCGGGCACGAACACGGCCAAGGCTCAAGTTGGCGTATCTTTCGTCCGACTTCCGCACGCACGCGACCGCCTATCTGATGGCCGAGCTGTTCGAGCTTCACGACCGCGATCGTTTCGAGGTTATCGGACTGTCGGGTGCGCCCGGCGACGACAGCGCCATTCGGAAACGAGTCGTTGCGGCGTTCGACCAGTTCCACGACGTCGCGCGTTCGAGCAATGCCGAGATCGACGCACTCATACGCCGGCTCGAGATCGACATCGTTGTCGATCTCAAGGGTCATACGGCGCAGTCGCGAATCGGCGCGCTGGCGTCGCGGCCGGCGCCGGTACAGGCGACGTATCTCGGGTATCCCGGCAGCAGCGGGGCGCCTTTCATCGACTATATGATCGGGGACGCCATCGTGACGCCGTTCGAGCAACAGGCGTTCTATAGCGAGAAGATCGTTCAGTTGCCGGGCTGCTACCAGGTCAACGACCGCAAGCGCGCGATCTCTGCCGCGCCGATGCGGCGCAGCGAGCATGGCTTGCCGGATGGCGCATTCGTGTTCTGCTGCTTCAACAGCGCCTACAAAATCGATGCTGCGTTCTTCGCGTGCTGGATGCGCCTGCTCGAGGCGGTGGACGGGAGCGTGCTGTGGCTGCTCAAGTCGAACGCGCGTGCCGCGGAAAACCTCGCGCGGCAGGCACGTACGGGCGGCATCGATCCGGCGCGCATCGTGTTCGCCGAGCCCAAGGATCTGCCGCTGCATCTGGCACGGCATCGGCTCGCGGATCTCGCGCTCGATACGCTGCCCTACAACGCGCACACGACGGGAAGCGACGCGCTATGGGCTGGCTTGCCGATGCTGACATGCAAGGGGGCGCATTTCGCCGGGCGCGTCGGGGCGAGCCTTCTCGGCGCCGTGGGGCTGCCGGAACTCGTCACCGAAAGCCTCGCCGACTACGAGGCGTTGGCGATCGCACTCGCCGAGGACCGGGGTCGGCTCGCCGCTACAAGGGAGAACCTCGCGCGGAGCCTCGCAACGGCGCCGCTGTTCGACACGGATCGGTTCCGCCGGCACATCGAGGCGGCTTACGCGACGATGCACGAGAACGCATTACGAGGCGAGCCGCCGTGCAGTTTTGCGGTGTCTCCGGCGGAGTGAACTTCCGTTCGATGTGAATGTGTCCCGACGAATTCACCATTCCGCTCTGCAAATCACCCCACCCCTATCCCTTCCCCATCCAGGGGAGGGGGACAGGTGGTGCGAAATCGCGTGGGGGGGAGCCGTGCTATTCCGGTTTCACGCCGGCTAGTCGGACGACATCGAGCCACTTGCGATTCTCGGCGACGAGAAAGCTCGTGAAAGTGGCGCTATCCTGTACGTTTACGACCATGCCGAGCTTCGTTGCCGCGGCGGCGACCGGAGCGCGCCGCATCGCTTCCGTGACGGTTCTGGAAAGCTGGCTCACGATCGCGGCCGGCGTCGCGCGCGGGGCGAACAGCGCCAGCCACGCATCGGCATCGCTGTCGGTCACGCCCGCTTCGGATAAAAGGCCCAGCGAAGGCAATTGCGGCGCGCGCTGCGGCGAGGCCAATGCGAGCGCAACCATCTCGCCGCCCTCGATCTGGCCGAGCACAGAAGGCAACGTCGCAAACGCGCTGTCGATACGGCCCGCGACGATTTCCAGCGCCATGGGGGCCGCTCCGCGGAACGCCACGTGCGTCACGCGCGTGCCGGTACGGGCCTGGAACAGTTCGAGCGCCAGATGCGACGCGGAGCCCACGCCGGATGATCCGCAGTTGAGGGCAGCAGGCGCAGCCTTGGCCTCGGCTGTGAACTCCGCAACGGTTTTCGCCGCATTCTTGGGCACCACCAGGACATGCTGCAAACCGGCGAGGCCGGCGATGGGAACAAAGTCTTCGCTGGGCCGGTAGCCCGGCTCCTTCAACAACACAGCATTGGTGACGTGCGTCTGATTGGTGCCCAGCACCAGTGTATGGCCGTCGGGTTCCGACCGCGCCACCTCGCGTGAGCCGATGGCGCCGGATGCGCCGGGCTTGTTCTCGACGATCACCGATTGCTTCAAATCCGTCTGCAACTCGGCAGCGACGATGCGCGCAAGGGCATCGGTGGGACCACCGGCGGGGTAGGGGACGACGAT
>CAMDMH010000418.1 GCA_945901835.1 Devosia equisanguinis
CCGCGCGGGATGACGACGTTCTTGGTCTTGTCCAAGGGGCCCGGAGCGTTGAGGAGCGTGTTCCCGAGGAACAGCGCACCGCCCATCAACGTCGCGAACATGGCGACGAAGAAGAGAACCCAACGGAAGTAGCTGAGCATCCTCAGCCCCTGGCGATCAAACGGGGCCGAAGATCAACGACGCGTTGGTGCCGCCGAAGCCGAACGAATTGGACAGCACGGTATTGATCTCGCGCTTCTTGGGCTTGTGGGCCACGAGGTCGATCGGCGATTCCACCGATGGATTGTCGAGATTGATCGTCGGCGGCGCGATGCTGTCGCGCATCGCGAGAACCGAGAAGATCGCCTCGACGGAGCCCGCCGCGCCCAGCAGATGGCCGATCGAGGACTTGGTCGAGGACATCATCAGTTTGCCGGCGGAGTTGCCGAACAGCCGCTCGACGGCGCCGAGTTCGATCTCGTCGCCCATCGGTGTGGAAGTGCCGTGCGCGTTTACGTAGTCGATCTCGGAGGGGTCGATGCCTGCGCGCTTCACGGCCATTCGCATGCAGCGGTAGGCGCCATCGCCGTCGGCAGCGGGTGCCGTGATGTGGAAGGCGTCGCCGGACATGCCGTAGCCGATGACCTCGGCATAGATTTTTGCGCCGCGCGCCTTGGCGTGCTCGAGCGATTCCAGCACGACGATGCCTGCGCCTTCGCCCATCACGAAGCCGTCACGGTCCTTGTCATAGGGACGCGAACCAGCGGTCGGGTTGTCATTGAAGCCTGTCGACAAAGCCCGGCAGGCGCCGAAGCCTGCAAGCGCGATGCGCCCGATAGGGCTTTCGGCGCCACCTGCCACCATCACTTCGGCATCGCCGAGTGCGACGAGGCGCGCGGCATCGCCGATCGCGTGCGCGCCGGTCGAACAGGCTGTCACGACGGCGTGGTTGGGACCCTTGAACTGGTGGCGGATCGAGACGTAGCCCGCCGCCAGATTGATCAGGCGGCCGGGAATGAAGAACGGACTGACGCGGCGCGGGCCCTGCTCCTTGAGCAGAATAGACGTATTTGCGATGCCGTTGAGGCCGCCGATACCCGAGCCGATGAGGACGCCGGTGCTTTCCTGCTCCTCGGTCGTCTTCGCCTTGAAGCCGCTGTCGATGATAGCCTGCTCGGCGGCGGCCATCGCGTACACGATGAACTCGTCGACCTTGCGGACTTCCTTCGCCTCCATCCATTCGGTCGCTTCGAAGAGACCTTCCGATTTCGGGCCGCGCGGGATGAAAGAAGCGATCTGACAGCCGAGATCCGAGACCTCGAACTCGGTCACGCGCCGAGCGCCGCTCTTGCCCGCGAGCAGGCGAGACCACGTCGCCTCCACCCCGCATCCCAGCGGAGTGACAAGGCCTATTCCGGTGATGACGACACGTCGCATGAAGCCAACCTGCGTGCGGATCCATTAGCAAAGGCGAGCAAGCAAAGGCGAGCAGCGATGGCGAGCCCTCGACGATCGCACCGGGCCGCCTGCATCACTGCAGGCAGATCGCCGCTTCCGTCAGCGCCTGCCTGCCTGTCTAGACCTGCCTGTCTAGATCAGGTGGGGCTGAAGCCACCACCACGGGACAGCGCGAACACGGCCACGATCAGGCAGCGGGCTTGCCCGCCGAACTGCCGGCGTTCTTCTCGAGGAAGTCGATCGCGTTGCCGACCGTCAGGATATGCTCGGCGGCATCATCGGGGATTTCGCACTCGAATTCTTCTTCGAAGGCCATGACCAGCTCGACGGTATCGAGGCTGTCGGCTCCGAGATCGTCGATGAACGACGCGTTCTCCGTGACCTTCTCGGCCTCGACGCCAAGATGCGTCACGACGATTTTCTTCACGCGGTCTGCGATATCGCTCATCGAATTGCCTCGTTCTTCATGGAAAGATCTGGTGAGTGCATTGTGCCCGCCTCACCCTGCGGACGAGAGTCCGGCGGACAAGAACCTCTGCCGTGCCAGCACCGCCAATTCGGCATCGCCGACGACGGCTCGGGCCGTAAGACTGAGTCGCCGTTAGACTGAGTCCGGGCGGCTACCTACCCCAATTACCCGATAGACCCCGGACTTGTCCCCAAGAACCTTACCGAAATGCGGGGGCTGGTAACATACATCCCCAGGCTTGGCCAGCGCCGGGCCTGGGATCGGGACGGCCCTAGTTACCGTCGTTTAGTCGCAGCCAGCCGTAGCTGATTCGGAGCTCGCGGCAGGCCTTCTTCGACAGTCTGCCCCGTCAGGTCAGACCATGGCCATCCCGCCATTCACGTGGAGGGTCTGGCCGGTGATGTAGCCTGCTTCGACACTGGCAAGATAGAGGGCCGCGGCGCCGATCTCTTCGGGCATGCCGTAGCGCTGCGCGGGGATCATCTTGGTGATCTCCTCGGTCTGCTTTTCGTTCAGCACATCGGTCATCGGCGTTTTGATGAAGCCCGGCGCGATGCAGTTCGCGGTGATGCCGCGGTTGGCGACCTCGCGGGCGAGGCTCTTGGTCATGCCGACCATGCCGGCCTTGGAGGCGGCGTAGTTGCCCTGGCCGGGGTTGCCGAAGATGCCGGACACCGAGGAAATGTTGATGATGCGGCCGTAGCCCGACTTGTTGCGCAGCATCGCGCGGGTGGCGGCGCGACAGAGCATGAAGGTCGAGGTCAGGTTGACCGCGATGACTTCGTCCCACTGCTCGTCCTTCATCACCATGAAGAGGTTGTCGCGGGTCAGGCCGGCGTTGTTGACGAGGATGTCGAGACGGCCGCCCAGTGCCTTGATCGCTTCCTCGATCAGCTTGCCGACCTGCGCGCGATCGGCGAGATCGCACGGCACCACGACCGCGCGGGAGCCGAGTTCGGTGGCGAGGGCATTGAGCTTGTCGACCTGGCGGCCGGACAGCGCCACGGTCGCGCCCGCGCCATGCAGCGTTTTCGCGATCGACGCACCGATGCCGCCGGCCGCGCCGGTGACGAGGGCAGTCTTGCCGGTCAAGTCGAACATGGGGGCCTCTGGGTAGTTGATTTGCAAGCCGTATGGAACAAAGACAAGGAGAAAGGAGAAATCAGAAGTCAGAATCCATTGCCGGTTGATGAACCACTTTCTGACTTCTGACTTCTGATTTCCGATTTCTTCTCATTCCGTCACTCAGCCCAGCAACGCCTTCGCGGCTTCCAGATCGGCCGGCGTGCCGACCGAGATGGCGTTAGCGTCCTTGGCGATGCGTTTGACGAGGCCGGCCAGCACCTTGCCGGTTCCGATCTCGCAGAACGAGGTAACACCGTCGGCCGTCATCCGCTCCACGCACTCGCGCCAGCGGACGGTGCCGGTGACCTGTTCGATCAGGCGGCGGCGGATCTCGGCGGGGTCTGAAATGGGGGCCGCCAGCACGTTGCAGACGACCGGCACGACGGGCGCTTTCATCGTGACGTTGGCGAGCGCCTCGGCCATCGCGTCGGCGGCGGGCTTCATCAGGGAGCAATGGAACGGCGCGCTCACCGGCAGCGGCAGAGCGCGGCGGACGCCGTGCTTCTTGCCGATCTCCGGAACCCGATCGATAGCCGACTTGTGACCCGACAGCACGACCTGGGTCGGTTCGTTGTCGTTGGCGATATCGCAGACGTCGCCCTGGGCTGCTTCTTCAGCGACCTTGCGGGCGACATCGAGGCCGACGCCGAGCAGGGCCGCCATCGCGCCGACGCCGACGGGCACGGCCTTCTGCATGGCATCGCCACGAATACGAAGGAGGCGGGCAGCATCGCCGACCGAGAAGGTGCCTGCGGCGGCGAGGGCCGAGTATTCACCGAGCGAGTGGCCGGCGACGTATTTGAACTTGGCTGCGAGATCGAGGCCGCATTCGGCCTGAAGCACGCGCATCACGGCCAGCGATACGGCCATCAGGGCGGGCTGGGCGTTGGCGGTGAGGGTGAGGGTGTCCTTGGGACCTTCCCACATGATCTGGGACAGCTTCTGCCCGAGCGCCTCGTCGACCTCGTCGAAGACGGCTTTGGCGACGGGGAACGCCTTGGCGAGTTCGGCGCCCATGCCGACGTCCTGGCTGCCCTGCCCGGGGAAGATGAATGCGAGGCTCATGGCCGTTTCCCGCGTCCCGATCCGAATTATTGTAGCGGGGCGGCTTTTGGCGCGGGCAGGGGAGGGAGTCAAGCTCGGTGGGCTCGACAGGCTCACCATCCATCAGTTTCTCCAGACCGACCAGAGGTCTGGCAGCCCGCAGAGGTTCTGCAGGCAGGTTTGGATTCGGCGCAGCCCTCGTTTGAAGAACGAGGTCAGGCTACGAGCCACCTTCTTCGGAGCAGTGCCGGGCGCTTT
>CAMDMH010000419.1 GCA_945901835.1 Devosia equisanguinis
CGCCTGACACCGCCACTGTCGGGGTGCCGGCGCCGGGGCGATCGAGCCCCGCGAAGTGCGAAGCTTGCGCGATTTTCGTTGCTGGTGCCCCGCCCCTCGCCGCCGACGCCACAGCGTCAGCACCAACCCGAAGCCACCGATCCAGGTCATCGACAAGTCTGCATCGTTCTGTCACATTAACGTCGTGTCCAACTCTCGAAGGAGGAGCACGATGTCGCTCAATACGCGTGTAGCGGAGTTGACCGAAAAGCATCGGAAGCTTGAGAGAAAGATCGCAGAGGAAAGATCCAGACCCTCTGCCGACGTATCCCGAATAAACAAATCGAAGCATGAGAAGCTCAAGCTCAAAGACGAGCTGGAGCGGCTCGCGTCGCCGACCCGGCACTGACGCCGCAGCAGGTCTGCTGCCAGCATCTCTCCGACGATCGTAATCGCGCGCAGGCATCGCCCCGACACCTTTGCCTGTGTCGGATCGGTTGTCGTCTGATTAGGTGATTCGCGAGAGAGCCGGTGCTGGCGCAGCCGTTGATTGCCTATCACTGCCCAGCATAAGCGCGCTCGGCGCGAGGAACGACACGTATTGTATCGTGCGATTGCGTCTGTGCGCTAACTTGCCTGAAGTTTTTTGCATCCACAGCACCTGCATACTCGGCACGTGCCCGTTTTCGCGCGGCTAGTTCTCAACCACTTCGGCCGACGACTGTCCTTCAACCACAGCCCTTGCCCGAGCGGCCCCTTGGCAGTCCGTCGCGTTTGCGAAACAGTCGCCATATCGCGGCATGATTCGGCCGCTGGGGGACTTCGGAAATGCCAGATACGCTCCGGCGCGAACGCGAGCGGGCCCACATGCTCCATCGTCTCGGCGACCTGTTCGCCGCGCCCGATCGCGCATATGCAATTCACTACGCGCTGCAGCGCCTGCGCCGTGGCCGCGACGATCGCGCACCGCCGGTAGCCGCGATCGCGCTGCGCAACCTTGCCAGCGGTGCCCTGCGCATCTTTTCGATCAACGCCGAAGCCGACCGCGCGGGTCTCAGTCTCGCCGCGGCCGCGACATCGCCGAAGGATCTGCTGCACCTCGAGTACAGCATGCTTTTCGGGCTGGATGATTTCCTTGCCCAGCACCCCGAAGCAACGTTCGTACACTGGTACATGCGCGACGCGCGCTTCGGTTTCGATGCGCTCGAACTCCGCCACCGCACCGTTACATCTGAGGTCGTCGCCGGAATCCATGGCGAGCGCAGCGTTGCATCAGCCGTTCCGTTCGGTTTCGGCGCAGGTCTTCCTCCGCTCGCAATCCGCCTCCCCGACGACCGCCGCGTCGATCTCGCGCTGCTGTTGCATCGGCTCTACGGCATCGGCCAGGTCGGACTTCGACCATTGGCGGAAGCCAATAACCTCTCGCTCGCCGAGCTGATCGACGGCAAGGACGAGCCGATGGCCTTCGCCGAGGGCAACTATGCGCGCCTCGCCTGGTCGTCGGCCACCAAAGCGCGCCTGATCGCAGAACTGGCGTCGCTCGCGCATCGCGGCAGCATCGCCCAACCCGCCTTGCGGCCAGCACGATTGGCCGAGCCGCCGCTGCGCGTCTTCATCAACTATCGCCGGCGCGATTCACAAGCCGAAGCGAATTGGCTCCACGAGATCCTTTCCGAACAGTTCGGCGACGACAACGTCTTCATCGATACCGACGACATCCCGCCGGGCAGAGATTTCGACGATGTGCTCCGCAACCAGATCGAACGATGCGACGTGTTCCTTGCACTGATCGGCGTGGATTGGGCGAACGCCGTCGACGACAAGGGGCATCGCCGCCTCGGCAGCGAACACGATTACGTGCGCCTTGAAATCCGTGCCGCACTCGCACGGTCCGTACAGGTCGTGCCTGTCCTGCTCGGCGACACTCGCATGCCCTCAGAAATAGACCTGCCCGCGGATCTGCTGCCCTTGCGGCGCCGGCAGTCCGTCGTCCTTCGCATCCCCGATTTCCGCGCCGACGCCGCACGCCTCATCGCACGGATCAAGGATGCACGCGCCAAGCGGACTGAGGCCGAAGCCGGCAGCGCAGCCCGCTGGTGATACCGGAGCGTCCCGGAACTCAGCCGGGCTTTGCCCGCTCGCGCAGTACGAACTTCTGGATCTTGCCCGTCGACGTCTTCGGGATTTCGGCGAACACCACGTGGCGCGGACACTTGTACGCGGCAAGCCCCTCCCTGCACCACGCGATGATTTCTTCCGCGGTCGCCGTTGCCGCCGGCTTCAACTCGATGAACGCGCACGGCGTCTCGCCCCATTTCTCGTCGGGCTTTGCGACCACGGCGGCATGCGCGACCGCCGGATGCTTGTAGAGGACGTCCTCCACCTCGATCGAGGAGATGTTCTCGCCTCCCGAAATGATGATGTCCTTCGAGCGATCCTTGAGCTGGATATAGCCGTCCGGATAGAGCACGCCGAGATCACCCGTATGGAACCATCCGCCGTAGAACGACTCTTGCGTCGCCTTCGGATTTTTCAGATAGCCCTTCATCACGATGTTGCCGCGCATCATCACTTCGCCCATCGTCTCGCCGTCGGCGGCGACGACCTTCATCGTCCCCGGGTCCATGACGGTGAGACCCTCGAGTGCAGTATAGCGCACGCCCTGCCGCGCCTTGAGTTTGGCTTGCTCGGCGTTCTCGAGGCTGTCCCACTCGCTCTTCCACTCGTTGACCACCGACGGACCGTAGACCTCCGTCAGACCATACACGTGTGTGACGTTGAACCCGGCATCGCCCATTCGCGCCAGCACCGCTTCGGGTGGCGGTGCTCCGGCCGTCACGAACTCCACCCGGTGCGGCAGGGCGCGCTTCTCGGCATCCGGCGCATTGAGCAGCGTCGACATCACGATCGGCGCCCCGCACATGTGCGTGACTTTGTGCTCCGCGATCAGATCGAAGATCGGCTTGGCGCGCACGGCCCTCAGGCACACGTGCGTTCCCCCGTTCGCCTAGAGCGTCCACGGGAAGCCCCAGCCGTTGCAGTGGAACATCGGCAGCGTCCACAGATACACGGGATGCTTGCCCATGCCCGACGCCATGATGTTCGCATAGCACATCAGCGCCGCGCCGCGATGATGCACCACCACGCCCTTCGGGTTGCCCGTCGTCCCCGACGTATAGTTGAGCGCGATCGCCTCCCACTCGTCCGCCGGCATGCGCCACGCGAACTGCGGATCGCCGCCCGCCACGAAATCCTCGTAGTCGATCTCGCCGAGCCGCTCACCCGTCTGCGGGAATTCGAGGTCGTCGTAGTCGATGACGAGCGGCTTCACCGTGGCGAGTGCCAGCGCCGCCTTCATCACAGGCGCGAACTCGCGATCCGTGATCAACACCTGAGTACCGGCATGATCGAGCATGAAGGCGATGATGGCCGCATCTAGCCTGGTGTTGATCGAATGCAGCACCGCGCCGGTCATCGCCACGCCGTAGTGCGCCTCGACCATCGATGGAATGTTCGGCAGCATCGCCGACACGGTGTCGCCGACGCCGATCCCTCGCTTGGCAAGCGCCGAGCCGAGCCGCCGGCATCGCGCATAGAGTTCGTGATAGGTATGAGTCTGGCGGCCGTGGATGATCGCCGTCCGCGCGGGCCACACCATCGCCGCTCGCTCCAGGAAGGTGAGCGGCGTCAACGGCTGGTAGTTGGCGGCGTTCCGGTCGAGATCCTGCTCGTAAGCGTTACCGGCCTTCGCTGTCATGGCGTCCTTCCCTTCGCGTGACGGTCCGCGACTGCGGCGGACCTATATGCAGCGAAGCTATCGCCGGCGCTCACCCCGGACAATGAAACCTCCGTCTCGTATTTGGCGCACGCTTTCCGCGGACAAGCCATGCAATTTTGCATGACAACTTGCGCAAATGTGTCTATAAAGTGACATGCGGCGGATCCACCTTGAGATCATCGTTCTCGACCCGTTACTGAACGCCGATCGATGGAGCACACGATGTCGCATTCGAACGCCGAAACCGCGTTGTTCTGGTTCCTTCTGATGCTTTCGCTGATGGTGCCCTGGCTGATTCTCGGCTAGTTCGGGCGTCAGCGGTACGGGGTGTCCCGTATTGCAGATTGCATGGCCACCAGCGACCAGTAGTTTTCCTGCGCTTCGGAATGTATGGCTCGCTCCTTCGGAGAAGTCGGCCATCTGCTGACTTGATTACCCCGTCATCACCTCTATGCCGCCACATCCGCTTGTTACGCGGTCTTCCGACGCCGGACGGGAGGCCGACATGCCACGCAACAAGGTGCAGTTCCAGAAGGGGCTGAGCTTCATCGAATTCTGTCAGCGTTACGGAA
>CAMDMH010000420.1 GCA_945901835.1 Devosia equisanguinis
CCCGTCCGGGCACCTCCCCCGCGAGGGGGAGGAGAGAAGACCACCAGAGGAAACGACCATGATCGAAATGCGCATGACCGGCCGTGCGGCACTTGTCACCGGCGGCAGCAAGGGCATCGGCCTTGCGATCGCCACTAACTTCGCCCGAGCCGGGGCGAGCGTCGCCATCGTGGCTCGCCGCCAGAAGGAACTCGACGAGGCGCGTGCCGCGATCCTGGCGGCAGCCGGCGCTACCGCGAAGGTCGTCGCGATATCGTCCGACATCCGCACCGCCGACGAATGCACCCGCGTGTTCAAGGCCGCCGAAGCCGCTTTCGGCAAGGTCGACGTCATCGTCAACAATGCCGGCACCTCACGCGCGCAAGCCTTCGAGACCGTCACCGACGCCGACTGGCAGGACGACTTCGACCTCAAGGTGTTCGCCGCGATCCGCCTCTGCCGTCTCGCGTTTCCCGGCATGAAGCAGCGCCGCTGGGGCCGCATCATAAATATCCTCAACATCGGTGCGAAGGTGCCGCGGGCAGCGAGCGTGCCAACATCGGTCTCGCGTGCCGCCGGCCTCGCGCTCACGAAGGTGCTCGCCAACGAAGGCGCGCCGCACAACGTGCTCGTCAACGGGTTGCATGTCGGGCTCATCAAGAGCGAGCAGCACGAAGTTCGCAACGCCAAAGCCTGCCGCAACAACATGGAAGAAGTCTATGCCGAGATGGGGAAGAACATCCCGATCGGACGCGTCGGCGAAGCCGAGGAATTCGCCAACATGGCTCTGTTCCTCGCATCAGACGCGGGCAGCTACGTCACGGGAACGACGATAAACGTCGATGGCGGATTGTCGCCGGTGGTGTAGTCCGATTTCATATCAGTTCGAACTTCCCTGGAATGTCCCCCCACCCCTATCCCCTCCCCTCGATGGGGAGGGGGCGGGGGTGGGGTCAGGGCAATTCAATTCACGTAGGTCATCCCGGTGCTCGTCACCGGGATCCAGGTTGCAACAATGGCAACGCGCCGGGTTGTGGCAAACTCGATCCCGGGCACAAGGCCCGGGATGACCGTATTCTATAGAACTGAACCGCCCTGGGGGTGGGGTGGAGCCGAGCAACTTTTCAGCTGTCCCATCTCTCCCCTCCAACAGAGGGGAGAGCACAAAATCGTAGGAGCGAATATGTCCACCGAACCCGTTCTGAAGATCAGCAATCACGGCCGCGTACGGCTGCTCACGATGAACCTGCCCGACCGCCGCAACGCACTGTCGAAGGACCTGAAGACCGCGATCGTCAACGCCATCATCGACGCGGACTTCGACCGCTCGGTTTCGGTCATTGCCATCACGGGAACCGGCACAGCATTCTGCGCGGGCGCAGACTTGAAGGACGCGCGCTCCGCCGACGAAGACGGCGGACGCTACCGCGGTCCCCTCGCCGAAGCCGAACGCACGCTGTTCGAGACGATGATCGACGGCAAGAAGCCGATCATGGGCATCCTCAACGGCCCCGCCGTGGCCGGCGGCTGCGAACTCGCGCTTTCGTGTGATCTGCGCGTCGCGGTGAACACGGCGCACCTGGCCCTGCCAGAAGCCAAGCGCGGCATGGGCGCTCACATGGCCTCGGTGCTGCTGCCGCAAATGGTGCCGCCGGCGATCGCTATGGAGTGGCTCTACACCGGCCGCAAGATCGAGCTCGCGGAAGCCGAGCGCTGGGGCCTCATCAATCGAATCGCGCCCGCCGACAAGCTGATGGACGTCGCGATGGCACTCGCCAACGAGATCGCGGAGAACGCACCTCTGTCGCTGCAGCGTTTGAAGCTCACGTTCCGCAAGGCCTGGGGACTGCCGCTGCACTCGGCCATCCGTCTCGACGCCGGCCCCGACGTGTACGCCTCCGAGGACCGCAAGGAAGGTGCCCGCGCCTACCTCGAAAAGCGCGCGCCGAAGTGGGAAGGTCGTTGACGCCAGCACGCGCATCCCGCCATCTCCCTGTCGTCACGGTCGCGAAGGCGGCCGTCCACGGCTCATCGATTTCGAAGCGGCCCCTTGCCGAATGGAAAAGGCGGTGACAATTCCCGTCGAGTGTCGTGGAGGGCCGCCTGCGCGGCCATGACGAGCACAGAGTGGGGGCGTGGTTAATCCTTTTGAGAGACCGTCATGACAACCGCCTTCACCCGCCTGCGGCCGCTGCTCGCGCCCGATAGCGTCGCGATCGTCGGTGCTTCGGCAACCCCGGGGAAGTACGGCAATACCGTCGTCAAGTATTTGCAGAACGCGGGCTTCAAGGGGCGGATCTATCCGATCAATCCGGAGGGCGGACTTCACGAGGGGCTGCAGTTCTACAAGTCGCTGGCCGACGTTCCCGAGCGCATCGATTGCGCGTTCACGGTGATCCCGGCCGCCGCCACTCCGGGGGTGGTCAGGCAAGGGGCTGCTGCCGGCGTGCGCGCGATGATCCTCGGCGCAAGCGGCTTTGCCGAGATGGGCAGCGACGCCGGACGCAAACGGCAAGACGAGATCGTCGAGACCGCGCGCGCTAGCGGCATGATCATCCTCGGACCCAACACCAACGGAATCTGGAACGCGCACCACGGTCTCGCGCTGGGCTACAACACGTCGCACGGCGAACCGATGCGACGCGGCTCTATTTCGATCGCGGCCCACTCTGGCGCGCTGTTCGACAGCTTCATTCCCCGGCTCGCCAGTTTCGGTTGCGGCTTCGCCAAGCTCGTGCCGCTCGGCAACGAAGCCTCGCTCGACATGCTCGAGTTGCTAGATGCGCTGATCGACGATCCAGAGACCCAGGTCATCGGCCTCATCATGGAGGCCATCCGCGACGGCGCGCGGCTGCGATCCCTTGCGGCGCGCGCGCATGCGGCGGGAAAGCCTATATTTGCATTGAAACTGGGACGGTCCGCTGCAGGCGCCACCGCCGCCATCGCGCACTCGAGCCGCCTCGCCGGAAGTTTCCGCGCCTATGAAGCGCTGCTGCACGACTGCGGCATTCCCATCGTCAGATCGATCGAGACGCTGGCCGCCGCGTGCACGCTCGCGAGCGACAAGCGCGCACTTAAACTCGACGGCGACATCCGGCTGATCGGGGTTTCCGGCTCCGGCGGCGGTTGCTCGCTGATGGCCGACCATGCCGCTGAACGCGGCATCGAGTTGGCGGGCGACGGCGACGGCGCATGGACCGGCGAGACGGCGAAAATGATCGCGGGCTATTCCGGCATCGGCCTCGTCCGCAATCCGATCGACGGCGGGAACCTTCACGGCTGGGAGAAACTGCCGGAGCTGATCGCCGCGATGGAGCGGGACCAATTCAACGGCCCCCTGGCCGGTTTTGCGCATCGGCTGCCGACTCTCGCGGCCGATCTGTCGCTGCTTGGCCCCATCGTCGAACGCAAGAAGCGCACCGGCGCTCCCGCGGTGATGATCTCGCCGGGCGGACTCCGGCCCGAGGTGCAAACCCGCTATGCGGCCGAAGGCGTGCCGGTTTTCTCCGATCTCGCCGCGTGTTTCGACAGCTTGCGGGCGCTTTACGACGCCCTAGGCTATGGGAAGGAACACAGCGTCGTCGCTATCCCGGGGCAACCGCCCACACCATCGCCTGAAATCGCAGCGCACGTGAAGTCGGCTCTCGCCGCCAGCAACGGCGAGTTCCTGCCCGAAATAGAAAGCGCCGAGATCCTGCGTGAAGCAGGCATACCCATGGTCGAAAGCCGCGTCGTCATCGACGCAGACGCTGCCAGCGCAGCCGCAGGGGCCATCGGCTTCCCCGTGGTCGTTAAAGCCATTGCGCCGGGTATCGCGCACAAGAACGATGCGGGGCTCGTCGCCGTCGGGATCGTCAACGCCGCCGACGCGAGAATCGCCTTCGCCACGCTGACGGAACGGGCGCGCGCTGCAGGAGCCGACATGGCCACCACACGCATCGTCGTCCAACGCCAATTCCCTTCACGCGCGGAAATCATCGTCGGCACGACCTACGAACCGGGCCTGGGGCATTTCCTCGTCGCGGGCCTCGGCGGCGTCCATGCCGAGTTGCTCGACAGCGTCATACTGCTGCCGGTGTCGCTCGCCCCGGCCACAATCTCAAAACGCATCTGCGCCACCAAAGTCGGCGCACTGCTGGCGCGACTATCGCGTGGCACGGGCCGTGATCTCACGGCAGAAATCGTAGCCGTCCTCGTCGCCCTCCAGGCGCTCGTGACTGCCGCGCCCGATGACATCGCCTCGATCGACGTCAATCCGCTGCTGATCGGAACGGAAGGAGCCTTGGCCGTTGATGCGCTGATTGTCCCGCGCCGGGCGTGAAGCCACCCTGCGA
>CAMDMH010000421.1 GCA_945901835.1 Devosia equisanguinis
ATATTCTTGATCGGCGTGAAGTCCTTGACCGGATCATAGGTGACCTGCTGCATGGCAGGGACGATCGCGAACTGCGGCGAGGCGACGACGAACAGCGTGTAGCCATCGGGCGCGGCCTTCGCCACGGTATTTGCCGCCTGCTGGCCACCGCCTCCGGTGATGTTTTCGATGACGAACGTGGCCGGAAGCGCCTTGGACAAGCGCTCCGCCGTGAGACGCGCCAGGGTGTCGGTGTTGCCGCCCGCAGCGAAGGGTACGATCAGCTTGATCGACCGGCTGGGCCAAACGTCCTGGGCGAAAGCAGATGCGGGGGCCAGCGCGAAGCCGAGTGCGAGCGCCAGCAGATTTCGGCGAGAAGTCATTGGATGCGATCCCTTCGTTGTGGCGGAAAGCAGACGGAGCGCCGTTGACCGACGACTGGCACTATTGTTCGCAACGATCCCCTCCGGGGTCAATTCCATGTTTCTGTCATCGGGTGCCGGAATGTTGAGCAGACGGCGAGCCTCCGCCTTCGGTTGCGCTCGTGGGAGGGCCGGAATAGACATCTGAGGATAATCTGCGAGCAACAACCGCCAAACACCTCCGAGGGAGTATCCGCCATGTCCACGTTCCAATTGGCTACCTATCAATCGGCGCAAGGGCCGCGCGCCGGTCTCGTCGTCGGTGACAAGATCATCGACGTGGCAGAGGCGACCGGCAACGCGGGCGATGTCTCGGTGACCAACCTGCTTGAGACCTGGGACGCCAGCCTGAAGCGGCTCGACGCCGCCGCTGCCAAGGGTGCGGCTTCCGCCAAGGCGCTTTCGTCGGTCAAGCTGCTGGCGCCGATCCAGCGGCCGGTCGCCATCTACTGCGCAGGCGCGAACTATCGCGACCACGCCAACGAGATGGCGCGCGTGCAGGGCAAGCCAGATCCGGTCGACCCGCATACGCTCGGCCTGCACTCGTGGCACTTCCTGAAGGTCGGCCATTGCGTCGTCGGCCCGGACGTGACGGTGAAGATCCCCGTCAAGACCAAGAAGCTCGACTGGGAAGTCGAACTCGCGCTGATCATCGGCAAGACCTGCCGCAACGCGACGGAAGCCAACGCGCTGGACTTCGTGATGGGCTACACGGTCGCCAACGATCTGTCGGCACGCGACATGGGCACTCGCGTGGGCCTGCCGGACAACTCGAACTTCCGCGCCGACTGGGTCAGCCACAAGTGCTTCGACGGTTCGTGCCCGATGGGTCCGTGGATCACGCTTTCGCGCGACATCGGCGACGCGCACAACCTGAAGCTCGGTCTCGACGTCAACGGCGTGAAGAAGCAGGACTCCAATACCAAGGAGCTGATCTTCAACATGAAGGAGCAGATCGTCGACATATCGAGCCGCATCACGCTGTATCCCGGCGACGTCATCCTGACGGGAACGCCGGCCGGCGTGGGCGCGGGCAAGGGCGAGTTCCTCAAGTCCGGCGACAAGGTCCGCGCCTGGGTCGAGAAGATCGGCGATCTGAATACTGTTTTGGAGTAGTACGGCGCATACTTTGCCAGAGTACGGCGCATTGGCGACGGGCCGCGTTCGCGGCCTCGGCCCACATGGCCAAAAGAAGAAGTGCTCATGCGCGAGCGAAGTGCAATGGGGTCAGAACCGCAGGGTCTGACCCCACCTCCAGCGGAGATGGGCGATGCGGATAGGAAGTCTTGCCGTTTGCGCTGTCATGGCGATGGCTGCGGATATCGGCGGAGCCGGCGCCGCGGATAAATCGCCGTCGGCGTTCGATCATTCGTTCCAGTCGATCGACGGCGGGAAATTGGACCTTTCGCAGTACCGCGGGAAAGCGCTGCTGGTGGTCAACACCGCCTCGTTTTGCGGGTTCACGCGCCAGTACGAAGCGCTGCAGAAATTGTGGGAGGGTTACGAAGCCAAGGGGCTCGTCGTCATCGGCGTGCCGTCGAACGACTTCGGCGCGCAGGAGCCCGACGCGGAAGGCGAGATCAAGAAGTTCTGCGAAGGCACCTTCGGAATCACGTTTCCGATGACCGCGAAATACGATGTGAAGGGCGCGAATGCGCACACCTTCTACAGGTGGGCCGCAAGCTCGGTCGGAACGAGCGCAGTGCCGCAGTGGAACTTCCACAAGGTGCTTATCGGTCGTGACGGCCAGGGGATCGCGGCGTTCCCGTCGCGGGTCGAGCCGCTGTCCGGCATCATGATCGATGCGGTGGAGAAGGCTTTGGCGCGGAAGTAGTCTTTCGGCGCGGCACTCTCGTCGTCCTCCAGCCAGTCTGGTTGCATGGGGTCAGACCCGCAAGGTCTGACCCCGACTTCACCGTGAAAACGGGGAGAAAGAATGCAGTCTCAACCCATGGCGGCGACGATCCGTTCGGGGGTGATCGGCAGCTCTCGAACGCGGACGCCGAGGGCGTCGTTGACAGCATTGGCGATCGCAGCGGCAACCGGGCCCATGGTGTGCTCGCCGCTGCCCATCGGTCGCTCGTCGGGGCGGTTGACGATCTCGACCTCGACTTTCGGTACCTCGGAGAACTTGAGGATCGGATAGGTTTCCCAGCTATCGGATGAAACCCGGCCATCCTCGAACTTCACCGCTTCGAGCAAGGTCCAACTTGCGGCTTGGATGCAACCGCCTTCGGTCTGATTGATGATGCCGTCCGGGTTGATCGCCTCGCCGACATCGACTGCGGCCACGAGGCGGACGACCTTCACCGCAGCATCGACTTCGACCTCAGCCACAACGGCGCAATAGGCCTGGGTGTGTTTGTAGCGCGCATATGCGATGCCGCGGCCCGCGCCGTCGCGCTTCTGCCAGTCCTTCCATCCGGCTCGTCGCGCGGCAGCCTCGACGACCGCCTTTGCGCGCGGATCGGGCAAATGGCGCACGCGCCACGCTACGGGATCGTCGCCCCACTCCGCTGCAAGCTCGTCGACGAAACTCTCGATCGCGAACACGTTGGCGAAGCCGCCGAGCGAACGCATTGCCGATGATCGCACGGGCATGTTCAGCAGGCGGTGGTTGGTCACGCACCAGTTGGGGAAGTCGTAGGCGGGTATCGAGTTGCGATCCGAGCCGCCGCCGATCGCCATCAGCGGATTGGACGACGGCTCCATGGGGAAGGCTTTGGCGATATGATAGCCCGCGAGCAGCTTGGGGACCTTGGCCCGGCCCGGGCGCGAGGTGTGGCCGTTGCTCCAGATGTCGTGCCGCCATGCGACGACGCCGCCCGAGGCATCGAGATCGGCTTCGATCGCGACGGTTTGCGCGGGAGCGAGCGGCCCCCATGCCAGCTCGTCGGCGCGCGTCCACAACAGGCGCACGGACTTGCCCGGCACCGCGCGGGCGAGGAGTGCCGCATCGAGCGCCACGTCGTCGGCGGCGTTGTGGCCGTAGCAACCGGAGCCTTCGCCGTGTGCGACCTCGATGTTGGCCTCCTGCAAGCCGAAGACCTTCATCAGATCGAGCCTGAGATTGTAGATTCCCTGGCTGTGCGACGTGACCTTCAAGCGATCCGCGGCCGGCCAAATGGCGATGGCGGCGGACGGACCGATCGATGCATGCGCGATGAAGGGCTTGGTGTATTCGCGCCTGACGGTCTTGATCTTCGCCGCGGCGGGCTTGCCCTCCTGCTTAGCCGAGATGGTTGTCTCTGCAGGCTGGCGCGTCGTCCAGCCCTTCAGATCGGCGTTGTCGGGCAGTTCAAATCCGCCTTCCCAAACGGCGTCCTTCGTCAGCCGCTCGTGAGCCTTGATCGCCGACAGCTCCGTCTCGGCGACGACGCCGAGGAAGTTGCCGTCGCGTACGATCGCGACGACGCCCGGCAGGCCCTTGGCTTTCGTTTCGTCGAGGCTTGTGAGCTTGGCGCCGGGACGCCCCGGCCGCACCACGCGGCCGTGGAGCACGCCTTCGAGGTGCAGGTCGTGGAGGAAGCGCGGGCGGCCGAACACCTTGTCGGGGATGTCGATGCGCTGGATGTTCTGGCCGGCAAGCATGCGCGCCGCGGAGGGCAACGGTTTGGCGCTTGCGGTTGCGTCGCGATCGAGCAGCTTGGGATCGGCAAGCTCCCAGTAGCTGGTGGCGAGATTGCCTTCGCCGAGGAACGCGCCATCTTCGAGCTTCAGTTTATCGGCCGGCACGCCGAGCTTTTCGGCGGCAGCCGCGAAATAGATCGCGCGGACTTCGGCGCAAACCCAGCGGATCGCGGTACCGCTCTCCTGGATCGACTGACTGCCGGACGTGACGCCCTCGTCGGGGCTGAACGCGGTCGACGCACGGACCATGCGGATGCGCTCGAACTTCACGCCGAGCTCAT
>CAMDMH010000422.1 GCA_945901835.1 Devosia equisanguinis
AGAAGGCGATCGGGGCCGCGCGCGTCTATTTCGCGGAACTCGCGCGCAAAGGGCTTTCCGGCGAGGTCGTCGACCGGTTGAAGATGCGGATCAGGAACGAGCGGGCGCTGCTCGCCCAGCAGCCTGCGCTCTATGCGCAGGCGCTGACGAACTGGCTGTCGGCACACCACGACCACGACGCCTGGCTCGACCGCGGCCACCAACTCGAAGCCGTGACTGCCGCCAGCGTGAACCGCCTGTTGTCGCTCGTCGCCGGCCCCGGCCGTGAGGTCACCGGCATCATGATGCCCGGTGCGGCGGCGATCGCAGGTGGCCTGCCCGGCTCGATCGGCGGCACGTTGCCGACACCGGCCGAAACGCTGCCTCAACATTCCGCCGGGAGCATCGACACGCCATGAGTGCCGGAGATCGCTTCGTTTGGCGCAGGCGTGTATGCGCCGTTTGGCTCGCGGCGCTCATGCTCGCCGGCACGACGGGCGGGGCGCGTGCCGACACACCGCCAGAGCTCCGCTTCGAGACCGTAAAGACGCCGAAGGGGCTCGTGTTCCAGTACCGCGAGGTCGCGTCGACGCCGTTCGCCGCGATCAACTTCGGCCTGCGTGATATCTGGGGAATGACGACGCGGGGTAAGGAAGGCTTCAGCGCGCTCGGCGCGTCACTGGTGATGCAGGGCGTGGACGGCGCGGGGCAGACAGAATTCGTCGAGCGTCTCAAGGATCTCACGGCCACCGCGTCTCTCTCGTTCGGCCCCTACGCCACGCAAGGCAACGTTCGCGCGCCGACGGCCACGATCGCGGCGGCGACGACACTCGTCGCATCCGCCTTGAAGAGCGCGCGGCCGAGCGAGCGACTGGTGGAGCGGCTCAAGCAGCGTGCGAGCGGCGGCGAAGCACAGGCCGCGTTGCGGGCCGAGACCATCGCCGAGCGCGCCGCGATGTGGTTCGTGCTCGGCGATCATCCGACGACGCGCGGATTCGATCCTAAACGCTTCGACCGGATCGGGCGCGACGATCTCGCGGCATGGCGCCAATCATCCTTCGACCGCTCACGGCTTCGTCTCGCCGCATCGGGGCGGATAACCAAGAACGAAGCGGTTGCGATCATCGACGACGCGTTCGGCGACGTGCCCGTGCTCGCGCCCCTGCAGCCCAGGGAGTGGCCCGAGATCGTGGTCGACGGCGGCACCATCGTGATCGAGCACGAAACGCCGCAGAGCACGGTGCTGCTGGTCGGCCTCACCTCGATCGGTTCGGGACGCGAGGTCGAAACGGCGCAGATCGCGACCGCCGTGCTCGGCGGCAGCAACGGCCGGCTCTGGCAGGGCGTCCGCGCCAGCCTGGGCTCGACCTACGGCGCCAGCGCCAGCACGATGCTGGTCGGCCCCGGCAAGCGGCTGGTCTTGTTGCGCTCAGCCGTCGACAACAGTCAGGTGAAGGCCTCCCTCGAAGCGCTCAAGGCGACCTACGCGACGTGGGTTGCCGAGGGCGTGACGCAGCCCGAGCTATCCGCCGCCACGACGCGGATGATCACCGGCTTTCGCGATGCGATCGACGAGCCCGTGCGGGCCAATAGCCTCGTCATCGGCATGCAGCTCGCCAGCCGCGACCTGTCGGAGGTCTACAGCTACGAAGCCCGGATCGGAAGCACCGACAGAACCGTTCTCAACCAGTTCATCGCCGAGAAGTTCCCAGCACCGGAGAAGCTGGTCACGGTCATCGTCACGCACCGCGCGGAAGGGCTAGGCGCCAGCTGTGTCGTGCGCGCCGCCGAGGAGGCCATGCGCTGCCGCACGGTTAAGCATTAGAACTCTAGGGGCCCTCGCGCGCGTCCAGGCAGGGCTGCTATAGTGCCGGCCATCCCATCCATCGCAGCACAGCCCGCCGGAGAAGAAGCATGCCTTATCGCGGCACGATCGCAGAGACATTGAAGTTCAAGGGCCACAATGGCGACGAGGGCGAAGCCTATTACGCGCGGCCGACCGCACCGGGGAAACATCCCGGCGTCGTGCTCATCCACCACATGCCCGGCTGGGACGAGTGGATCACTGAGGCGGTGCGAAAGCTCGCGCTGCACGGGTTCGCGACGATCGCGCCGCATCTCTATTTTCGCGAAGGCGGCTCGCCCGACGACGCGGCGGCGCGCGCCCGCGACAAAGGCGGCGTTTCCGATGCACAGGTCGTCGGCGATGCATCGGGTGCAGCGGCATTCCTGCGAGCGCGGCCGGAGTCCAAAGGTAAGGTCGGCGTGATCGGTTTCTGCTCGGGTGGACGGCATGCCTATCTCGTCGCGTGCAAGCTGCCGAAGGAGATCAACGCTTGCGTCGACTGCTGGGGCGGCAACGTCGTCGTCGACGACCCCAAGCTGATAACGGCGTTGCGACCGGTGCCGCCGATCGAAATGACCGGCGATCTCGCCTGCCCCGTCCTCGGCCTGTTCGGCAATGAGGACCAGAACCCCAATCGCGATCACGTCGACCGGCTCGAAGCGCGGCTGAAGAAAGAGGGGAAGCCGTACGAGTTCCATCGCTACGACGGCGCGGGACATGCGTTCTTCAACGCGTCGCGCGTGGCGTACCGGCCCGAGCAAGCGGCCGATGGGTGGGCCAAGGTGATGGCGTTCTACAACAAGCATCTCGCGTGATGAGATGATCGCCCGATGGGCGATACGAGGGGCTCTTCGCCCCTCGAGCTCCCCAACCAGGGGCTTGCCCCTGGACCCTTCCTGCAGGTGCCAAAATCGAGGGCAAGTGCCATGTGCTCCTACATAACGCATAAGGTTCGCGTCGCCGGCAGCGCCAAGGGGCCGTCGGGGTGGATGCGCGTCGACACCGCCAACGTGTATTTCGATCATCCGTATCACGCGCCGCTCGACCATGCGCTGGCGATCGATTTCGTATGTCACGCCGACGGCGCCAAGGAGCGCGTGGCCGTGGAACTGTCTGCCGAGAGCGCGCGGGCGTTGGTCGCCTCCATCCTGCTGGCGCTGAAGGAAGGCGAGGAAGCACACGATCAGGCCGAGATGGCCGCGATGCATTATTGAGTGCATGCGGCCTTCGCTTGCGACAGAACGACATCAGGAACACCATGCCCATACCCGACATCGCCTCTCCCAACCTCACGCTCGGCGTCATAGGCGCAGGCACGATGGGACGTGGCATCGCGCAGGTCGCAGCGGAAGGCGGCATCACCGTCAAGATCTTCGATGCCAACGCGGGAGCGGGCGAGGCTGCACGCGCGTTCGTCGAGAAGATGATCGCACGACAAGCGGAGAAGGGTACGATCACGGCCGATGCCGCGAAGGCACTGGCGGCGCGCGTGGGCGTGGCTGCCGACCTCGCCGAGGCTGCGCGCTGCGATATCGTGATCGAAGCGATCTACGAGGATCTCGACGCGAAACGAAAGCTGTTCACGGCGCTCGAAGCCGCCGCAGGGCCCGACACGATCATCGCGACCAACACGTCCTCGCTGTCGGTGACGGCTATCGCGGCCGTATGTGAGAAGCGCGACCGCACCGCCGGCATGCACTTCTTCAATCCCGTGCCGTTGATGAAGCTCGTGGAGATCATCCCCGGCCTGGCCACCGCGCCGGCAGTGACCGATGCCCTCGTGGCGCTGGCGAAGCGGATGGGCCGTGAGCCAGCGGTTTCCGTCGACAGCCCCGGCTTCATCGTAAACCACGTCGGCCGCGCGTACGTGCCGGAAGCCGGGCGGATCGTGGCGGAGAGAATCGCTGCGTTCCACGAGGTCGACCGCATCATGACCGGTGCGCCCGGCTTTCGCCTGGGGCCTTTCGCGCTGCTCGATCTGATCGGCTCGGATATTTCGGTCGCGGCGATGGAAAGCATCTGGGGGCAGTTCTTCGGCGAGCCGATGTATGCCACGGGTCCGGAGTTGAAGCTGCGAGTCACAGGCGGTCTCTACGGCCAGAAGAACGGCCTGGGCTGGTACGCGTACGACAAGGGCAAGCGCGTGGAGCCGCCGGCCACCGTCGCTTCGCCGGCGCGCCCGAAGCTCGTGTGGATCGCGCCGAGCGATGTCTGCCCGCATTTCACGGTGGACCTGACGGCCTACATTTCAGCGCAAGGTATCGGCGTCGACCGCTCGTCTGCGCCGCCGTCAGAAGCGCTCATCATGCTGACGCCGGTGGGATGGGACCTGACGACGGCCGTGTGCGACATGGGGCTCGATCCCGCGCGCACCGTCGCGGTCGACATGATGTTCGGTCTCGGCGGTCCGCGCACCGTGATGGTTACGCCGGCAACCGAGCCTTCGTATGCGCAATCCGCACAGGGCTTGATGTCGGCCGA
>CAMDMH010000423.1 GCA_945901835.1 Devosia equisanguinis
GACCATACGCGCTCCGACCGCATGGAAACGATCGCAGCGGACATCCTGGCCGCGGCCCCGAGTAGGTTCGCGCTGGCCGGCCTCTCGATGGGGGGATACATCGCGATGGCGATCGCCCGAGCGGCCCCTGAGCGCGTCACCCGCATCGCTTTCCTCGACACCAGCGCCCGCGCCGACCCACCGGTGCGGGAAGCCGACCGCCGCCGCCTGGTCGATCTGGCGCGAGCCAAGGGGGCCCGCGAGGTGCAGAAGGTGCTGCTGCCGCGCCTCGTTCATCCCGACCGGCTGAGCGAACCAGCCCTCGTCGAGACCATCCTGCAAATGGCCGACGACACCGGCGTCGAGGCCTTCGCCCGCCAGCAGGAGGCGATCATCGCGCGACCCGACAGCCGGCCGACCCTGGCGGCGATCACGGTGCCCGCGCTCGTCCTCGTCGGCGAGCAGGACCTGCAGACCCCGCCCGACATCGCCAAGGAGATCGCCGACGCGACGCCTTCAGCGAAACTCGTCGTCATCCCTCATTGCGGGCATCTCTCGACCATGGAGCGCCCCGACGAAGTGAACGCGGCATTGCAGGCGTTGCTCGGAGTTGACGCGTGAAGCAAGTCTACGAAGCCTGGGACGACGGCGACAACGGTATCACCCTGGCGCTGGCGTCTGAAATCGAGCGCCAGCGCGCGACAGGTGCGCTTTCGGCAAACGAGCGGCGGTTGCACGTCATCGAAGCCGACACCTTCGAGGAGGCGGCTGCGGTGCACGCGATCAAGATGGGCTGGGGCGCCTACAATCCCGGCCCATCGGCGCCTTGTCCGCAGGGTTGCGGTGCGTTCGTGTATCCGGAGCGCAGCGGCGAATGCCCGAACTGCGGACGGGTCGTCTGAGCTGCTTTCACAATTTCCCGAAATCATTTCGCGAACGCGGGTAGCCCCTGCTCCGGCGCGACGCTCGGCCTCATCGCATTGGGATGATTGGGCGCCATCGGACAATCGATGCCGGCGCGCAGCGCTTCGCCGTTCTGCTGAGCGGTCGGAGCCGCAGATTTGGAGCCGCCTGCAGACGGCAGGATCACATTGCTCTCCACGGGCCGCACGTCGGTTGCAGGTCCGCCCTCGGCAGTCTTTGCCCCGGCAGCACCTGCCTGTTCGGTGATCGTGGGACACGGCGGCACCACGCCGCTTTTCGATCCGTCTACCGGCGGCAGGTTTGCCGGCTGTTGCTGAGCGTGCGCTGCATCGCGTGAAGCATTTGCCATCATCAGCAACGATATGGCGGCAACAGTGACGAAGCTACGTTTCATGTCGCGTTCCCTTGAGCAGCACTGCAAAGGGAATTACGCGTCAGCAAAGGAAAGGTTCCACTGCAAGCCCTCATGATCGCCCCGCAAAAAGACGGGCGGTCTGGAGGGTGTCCCTCCAGCGTGGCGCGAGGCTGGCCTCGCTCGCGCCTTCTGCGCGAATCGCCAGATCTCTCGAACAATATCGGGTTAAGGCCCCGGCTCTCGACTATCGCCTCGGCCGGGGACGCAGGAGAGGTGAGTGTGGCGCCTTCCTCAATGCGCCTCTTCCCAATTCGCCGCCGCCTTGGCTTCCACCTGGATCGGCACTTTCATGTGCACGGCGGGGAGGGCGGCTTTTTCCATCACGTGCTTGGCGATCGTGATGGTTTTTTCGATCTCGGCATCCTTCGCTTCGAAGATCAGTTCGTCGTGGACCTGAAGCAGCATGCGCGCGGTGCCCAGGCCCGCTTCTTCGAGTGCAGCCGGCATTCGCACCATCGCGCGCCGGATGATGTCGGCGGCCGAACCCTGGATTGGTGCGTTGGTGGCGGCGCGCTCGAGGAAGCCGCGCATCGACGGGTTCTTGGTGTTGATCTCGGGATAGTGGATGTGCCGGCCGAAGATCGTCTCCACGTAGCCGTGCTCATGCGCGAATTTCTTGGTGCGCTCCATGTAGTCGCGGATGCCGGGGAAGCGCTCGAAGTAGGTCTTGATATAGGCGCCCGCTTCCTCGCGGCAGATGCCGAGCTGGTTGGCGAGGCCGAACGCTGAAATGCCGTAGATGATGCCGAAGTTGATCGCCTTGGCGCGGCGCCGCGTCTCGGACGGCATATCTTTCACCGGCACGCCGAACATCTCGGACGCCGTCATCGCGTGGATGTCGAGGCCGTCCTCGAAGGCTTTTTTGAGCTGCGGAATTTCGGCGATGTGCGCCAGAACGCGCAACTCGATTTGGCTATAGTCCGCCGAGACGAGCTTGCATCCCGGCTCCGCGATGAAGGCGGTGCGGATCATCCGGCCTTCCTTCGTGCGAATGGGAATGTTCTGCAGGTTCGGATCGGTCGAAGCGAGGCGTCCTGTCGTCGTGGCGGCGAGCGCATAGCTCGTGTGGATGCGCCCCGTGGTCGGATGGATGTGCTCGGGCAGCGAGTCCGTGTAGGTGGAGCGCAGCTTCGACAGCTGCCGCCATTCGAGCATCGTGTTGATGAGCTTGCGCGCGTCCTCAGGCAGCTCCTCGTTACCCGCGAGTTCGTCGAGCAGGTTCGCGCGTGTCTCCCACTGGCCCGTCTTCGTGCGCTTTCCGCCGGGCAGCTTGAGCTTGTCGAACAGCAATTCGCCGAGCTGCTTGGGGCTGCCGAGATTGAAGCGCTGCCCGCCCGTCGCTTCGCTCGCGAGTGCCTGCACTTCTTCTTCGAGCCGCGCGATGCCCTGCGCGAACTGGCTCGACAGCTTGCCGAGGATCGCGCGGTCGACCTTGATGCCGGCCGCCTCCATGTCGACGATGATCTGCAGCAGCGGCCGTTCCAGCGTCTCGTAGACCGTGGTCATGCGTTCAGCGACGATCCGCGGCTTGAGCGCGAACCACAACCGCAGCGTCACGTCGGCGTCCTCGGCGGCGTATTCGCTGGCCTTGTCGATCGGCACGCCCGCGAACGTCTTCTCGGACTTCTTCGCGCCGGGCGCGTGGGCGATCACCTGATCGAACGAGATGCAGGTGTGCTTGAGGTGGCGCTGGGCGAGATCATCCATGCCGTGTCCGCCGCGGCCGCCGTCGAGCGCGTAGGACAGCAGCATCGTGTCGTCGAGCGGCGCAATGTCGATGCCGTAGCGCGAAAGAACGAGCGCGTCGTACTTGAGGTTCTGTCCGATCTTGAGCAGCGATGCGTCTTCCAGCACCGGTTTGAGTGCGTCGAGTGCCGCCATCGCGGGTATCTGCCCCGGCAGCACCCCGCCGCCGCCGAACAGGTCGCCGCCGCCCGACGTGTGCCCGATCGGCACGTAGCATGCGACGCCGGGCGCGACCGCGAGCGAGAAGCCGACGATGTCGGCCCGCATCGCGTCGAGGCTCGTCGTCTCCGTGTCGAACGCGAACCGGCCTGCGGCGCGGCATCTATCGAGCCATTCGGCCAGCCGCTCCGGCGTCGTCACCGTCTCGTACTTCGCTCGGTCGATGGGCGTTTCGCGCGCGATGCGCGACAGGGCATGCACGGCGGCGGATGGCGTTGCGACTCCCCCTCCCCCCTGTGGGGAGGGGCCAGGGGTGGGGGTGCCTTGGGCGTCCCCCCCTCCGGCGCTACGCGCCACCTCCCCCACCTGGGGGGAGGAGAAGCCGCCACCGCGTGCCGACAACGACCCACCCACGCTCCGCTCGAGCGGCGGCGGAGGCGTCGCACCGAGCCCTTCTGCTATGCGCCGCGTCAGCGTGTTGAATTCCATCTCCTGCAGAAACGCGAGCAGACGCTGCGAATCCGTCTCCTGCAGGCCTAGCACCTCGATCTGATACTCCACCGGCACGTCCTGCTTCAGACGGACCAGCTCGCGGCTCATCCGGGCCTTGTCGGCGAATTCGATGAGGTTCTCGCGCCGCTTGGGCTGCTTGATTTCGCCGGCCCGCGCCAGGAGTGTATCGAGATCGCCGTACTGGTTGATGAGCTCGGCCGCGGTCTTGATGCCGATGCCGGGAACGCCGGGCACGTTGTCGACCGAGTCGCCCGCGAGCGACTGCACGTCCACGACCTTGTCGGGCGGCACGCCGAACTTCTCGATCACTTCGTCGCGACCGATCCGCTTCGCCTTCATGCCGTCGAGCATGACGACGCCGGGCTGCACGAGCTGCATCAGGTCCTTGTCGGACGACACGATCGTGACGTCGCCGCCGCGCGCAACGACATCGCGCGCGTAGGTCGCGATGAGATCGTCGGCCTCGAAGCCTTCCTGCTCGATCGAGGCGACGTTGAACGCTTTCACAGCGTCGCGGATCAGCGGGAACTGCGGCACCAGCTCTTCCGGTGCCGGCGGCCGGTGCGCCTT
>CAMDMH010000424.1 GCA_945901835.1 Devosia equisanguinis
TGCGAGAAGCATAACGTGGTGCTGTCGCTCGGCTATCAGCGCCGCCGCGAAAGCCACTTCCGTTGGATCAAGAACGAGATCGACCAGGGCCGCTTCGGCAAGCTCGTGCAGGCCGAAGGCAACATCAGCCGCGACCGCCTGGGCAAGATCGACTTGTCGTCGTGGCGCTATCAATCCGAGGGCATGCCGGGCGGCGTGATGCTGCAGATCGGCATCCACTATGTCGACGTGCTCGAGTTCCTGATGGGTCCCGTGCGCCGCGTGACGGGACGTTCGGCACAACTCGTGCTCCCTGGCGACAATCCGGACGTCGCCAACCTGATCCTCGAGCACGAGAACGGCGCGATTTCGAACCTGACCGCGTCCTACGCGTCGGCGTCCGAGTACTACATGATGAACATCTACGGCAAAACGGCCAGCGCCTATTACGATCTGTTCGGTGGCCTGCGCCATCTGAAGCAGGGCGACGCGAAGCCAACCGCGATTGCGTGCGAGAACAACGACACGATCCGCGAGGAAGTCGACGAGTTTGCTGCGTGCGTTCGCAACAAGACGAAGCCCGAAACCGACGGCTACTGGGCCGCGCGCAATCTCGCCGTCATCAAGGCCGGCGTTCGCTCGGCGAAGGAAGGCCGCAGCATCGACGTTGCGGAGATCCTCAAGAGCGGGGAGTGATTCTCTCCCTCTCCCCATCGCCTCTTGGAGATGGGGAGAGGGTCGGGGTGCGGGGCGGCCGATTGCACCGATCCTGTACGTGTTGCCGCCCCTCACCCTGACCCTCTCCCCGTAAGGACGGGGAGAGGGAACGAGGAAAGCTCATGCCACGCATCGACATCGGCGAGATCACGCTCAATGTGGAAGAGCGCGGAACGGGGCCGGCGTTCATCTTCATTCCCGGACTCGTCGGCCTGCTCAATGCCTGGGAATTCCAGGTTGCGCATTTCTCGCAGCGTTTTCGGTGCATCTCGTTCGATCATCGCGGTACTGGCGACAGTGATAAGCCGTCTCGCGCAGGGGTGTTCCCCGGAGCGGGCAGCAACAACGACAGCTATTCGACTGAAGCGATCTCGCGCGACGTGATCGCGCTGATGGACACGCTCGGGATCGAACGCGCCCACGTGGCGGGGACTTCGACAGGCGGCTGCATTCTGCAGAACCTCGCGATCGACTATCCCGACCGCCTCGGCGTGTGCGTGTTCTCGAACACGTGGGTGAAGGCGGACGAGTACATCAATCGCGTGCAGATGACGCGTAAGCGCATCGCGCTGGCCTACGGGCCGGAAGAGTACGTGAAAGTGTCGTCGCTGTTCACGAACGGGGCGATGCAGTTCCGCTACGATCTGTACAAGGTGATGGAACTCGAGGCGCGCGCGCTGAAGACCGTGGCGCCGGTCGAGGTGCTCGCCGGCCGGCTAGACATGACGATGGCGCACGACCGCTCGGCAGAATTGCACAAGATCCGGAACCCTTCGCTGATCGTGGGCACGCGCGACGACGCGACGGTGCCATTCTATCAGAGCGAGGATCTTCACCGGGGCATCGCGGGATCGAAGCTGGTGATCGTCGATGAAGGCGGGCACTATTCCTACCGGCGCCACGGCAGGGAATGGAATGCCATCGTCGATGCGTTTCTTGACGAGTGCCCGTAGGTCGGGTCAAGGCCGCTCTGTCGGCGGCCCGCGACCCGACAATCCGAGCCGCGTCGCAGACTGTTGGGTCGCACCCGGACCGCGCTGCGCGGATCCGGGTTTGACCCAAACTACGAGGAAAGGGGAGATGCGATGCTGCTGGCACCATTGGGATCGATCGATATCGCGCTGCTCGTGCTGCGCGTCGGCTTCGGCGCGTGCGTGTTCGTGCACGGCTGGGGTAAGCTCTTCCACATCGAGGATCTCGAGAAGTTCTGGAAGGTTCCCGTGCCGCTCGCGTGGGTCGTCGCGGCAATCCAGTTGCTCGGTGCGGTGTCGATGATCCTCGGCGCGCTCACGGTTCCGTTCGCGATCGCGCTAACGATCGTGCATGGGGTTGCGACCTACAAGCTCATCACGATGGCGAATGAGCCGTTCGTAGCACCGTCTCGGCATAGCTGGTCGATCGGCTTCCTCTATACGCTCATGCCGCTGGTGATCGCGATCGCGGGGCCCGGCATCCATTCACTCGACGCCCGTCTCTTTCCGAGGATGATCCTATGACGACGAATTCGCCCGCCACATCGGACATGGCGCAACGCGCGAGCGCAATTTCCAAGGCCGGTGGCTTCGATGCTGCCATCGCGAGCGGGACCATCCCGAAGATCATCGATGTCACGCTTTCAGAGGCGCTGGTGATCGGCCTGCTGAAGCAGGGCGTTTCGAAGTATCTCGCGATCTTCGGGCATGGTTCGACGGATCTCGGCGAAGTGTTGCGGATCTACGAAGAGGCCGGCGTCGTCAGGACATTCAACTGCCGCAACGAGGTGGCGATGGCGCACGCCGCGACCGCGCTGCGCTGGCAGTACGGTGAGATCCCCGCAGTCGTGACCTCGATCGGACCGGGCGCGATGCAGGCTTATGCCGGCGCGCTGGCCGCTGCTTCCAACGGCGTCGGCGTCTATCACATCTACGGCGACGAGACGACATTCGGCGAAGGCTACAACATGCAGCAGGTGCCGAAGGAGGAGCAGGGCCTCTTCGGCCAGATGACTGCGATCCTCGGCCGCTCCTACACGCTGCATACGCCCGAAGCGATCCGCGATGCGCTGCGGCGCGGGGCGATGCAGGTCAATCATCCCTATCGCGCGGGGCCGTTCTTCCTGCTGCTGCCGCTCAACACGCAACCGCAGAAACTACGGCTCAATCTTGCAGCCGTGCCCGAGCGGCCATCGCTGCCGGCGATGGCGCCTGCCGACGACGACGATCTCGACGTCGCGGCACAACAGATCGCGGAAGCGGGCTCGATTGTCATCAAGGCGGGTGGTGGAACGCGCGGGCACGACGAAGCCGTTCGACGTCTTGCCGACGCCGCCGGGGCCGCCGTCGCGCTGTCGCCCGGTTCGACGGGTGTGATGCCCGACGCGCATCCGCAGAACATGCACGTCGCCGGCTCGAAGGGATCGATCAGCGGCAACTTCGCGACGGCCAATGCGGAGCTGGTGGTGGTGATCGGATCGCGCGGCGTGTGCCAGGCCGATTGCTCCGGCATCGGCTACAAGGCCGCAAAGCGCGTGATCAACATCAACGGCGATCTCAACGACGCGACGCACTACAACCACACACTGGCGCTGACGGGCGACATCACCGCCGTCGCCGATCGTCTCGCCGCCAAGCTCGAGGCGATGAGCGGGAAGGCGCGCGCCAAGAAGGCGAAGTGGCTGGAGGCTTGCGCGGCCAAGAAGAAGGAATGGAGCGCGTACAAGAAGGCACGCTTCCAGGCAGCCCCGATGGCCGACGAGGTGTGGCAGCGGCCATGCCTGGGCCAGCCCGCCGCGATCAAGGTGGTCGCCGACTTCGCCAAGAAGATCGGTGCAGCAAAACTGTTCGACGCGGGCGACGTGCAGGCCAACGGTTTCCAGATCGTCGAAGACGACCGGACCGGCGACACGTTCACGGAGACGGGCGCCTCCTACATGGGGTTCTCGGCGAGCGGACTGCTGGCGAGCGGCATCGCGGACAAGCCGCGCTACACGATCGCTTTCACAGGCGACGGCAGCTTCATGATGAACCCGCAGATCCTGATCGACGGCGTGGAGCATGGCGTTAAGGGGACGCTGGTGATTTTCGACAACCGCCGCATGGCCGCGATCACGGGCCTGCAAATGGCGCAGTACGGCGTGGGCTACAAGACGAACGACAGCGTGGCAGTCGACTATGTGCGGCTCGCCGGCGCGGTCTCTGGGGTCAACGCGGTAAACGGCGGCTTCACGACCGAAAGTCTGAGGGAAGCGTTGGAAGCCGCGCACAAGCACGACGGGTTGTCGGTGATCCATGTGCCGGTATATGCCGGTGCGAACGAACTCGGCGGGCTCGGCGCCTGGGGCCAGTGGAATGTCGGCAACTGGTGCGGAGACGTCCAGCGCGAATGGCTGGAACAGGAAATCTAGGATAGGCCGAGAGCATAGTGCCCAGTCCTGCGACGTCATTCAGCTGGCATCTCGGGATCGCTCAGGCATCGCGTCAACAGCGCAGTCGTGCTAATTCAAGGCACCGAAGCTCGAGGTGAGCGCCATGGAAAATGTCACTGTCGCTGAGGCCAAAGAGAAGCTGGAAGACCTGATTTCGCGCGCCGCCCATGGTGAAGACGTGCGGATCACGGATTCCTGGCTGGGAA
>CAMDMH010000425.1 GCA_945901835.1 Devosia equisanguinis
GCTTTGCTTTAGCGGCAAGGCCGACGGCGATGTTGCTGGTGGCGCCGGGCTTGTTCTCGACGATCACGGGTTTGCCGGCGAGGTCGGACAGACGGCGGCTGAAATAGCGCGCGAGAATGTCTGCGCCGCTGCCGGGAGCAAACCCGACGAGAACATGGATTTGGCGCTCGGGATAGGTGGACTGGGCGAGTGCGGGGGCACCGCAGGCGAGGGCGGCGCAGACGGCAGGGCCGATAGCAGTCAAGAGCAGTGAGTCGCGCAGAGCCATGGTGTCCTCCAGAGATGTCTTGGGGGCAGTCTATCGCGAGCCCTGCGCATCCGCCATGCCGCCTGTTGATGGCTCAGCGCAACTGCCTGGCTATCCAGTTCTGTGGGATACTGAGGGCCGGTTTGCCGTTCGTGTGGACGACCTCGCACGTGCAGCGCTGAGCGTCCGGTCCGCCGTTGGCGCAGAATGCGACGGCCGTTTTCTCGCGCTCCTGCATCGTCATCGATGTGTTGCCGCCGAATTGCGAGCTGCCCCATGCGTGCACAAGCAGATTTTCGTGGCTCGTACCGGCCCATTCGATGCACATCGCCATGACCCGCGGATCCGTGCCACCGACATATCCGTTGACCGTTCCGTCCCGTCGTTTGGCGTTGGCAATCGCTTGTTCGATCCTGCGCTCGACGTGAGCGACCAGCAGTGGAATGGCTGCTTCTGCAGCATCCTTGTGACGCGTCGAACTTGGATGCGCGCGCATGAATGCGCGATAGCTTTCGAACGTGTTCGAGCGCTGCGCTTCGGCCCATGCGGCTGCTGCGCGAAGTGCAGGCCCTGTGTCAGTGACGGTTGGGTCGGTCGGGGAGTTCCCGGTCTGAGGCGCAGCGGTTTTAAGGGGCGCGGCGGCCTGTGGCTGAAGTTGTGCAGTCGGAAGCGCGGGGGCCGGCGACTTCGGCTCGCGCAGGAACCAGAGAGCACCGCCGCCGACTGCGATCAGCGTAAGCCCCGCGGCGATGGCGGCGGGGAGCTTGGTCGCGGGTTTTACAAGCGCTACCAGCCGCCGCAAGTCATCCTCGAGGCCGTGGACGTCGCTGTCGAAATTCTCGTGGGTTATGACGTTGCCCTGTCGACGCACGAGAGATTTCAAGTCATCCGGCAACTCGTCGGCGGCGGGCATTCGCGCACCGTCGACCCGGACGGGGATGACAGGGATGTCCCGCTTCAGCGCAGTGGCGATCTCGAGGCGGACATAATCGGTGGGATCGTCGAGGCGGCGGCGCCCCATCTCGTCCTGCTGGTGCAGCCACGTCCGCCCGATGATGACCAACATCACGCCGGTCTGGCGTAGCGTGTCGTCCAGCACCTTGGTGAAATCGAGGCCCTTCTGGATGCTGTCGACATCCATGAAGATGCCGTCTCGGCCGAAGGTGGGCTGGAGGTGCTGGAAGATGCTTCGCGCTTCCGCCTTTGCGTCGTCGCGCCGGTAACTGATGAATATTCTGCCGGACATCCGAGATACCTCGCCGAGAGGACGGCAACACAGTTACGATTACATCTGTGGATCGGGCGTACAAAACCTATCCTAACAGTACCTCCGCAAGAGCGCCATCACGGCCGTGAGCGCACAATCGCTCAAAGACCGCGCATTATTCGGCGGCAACCCTCAGCGTGCTCGCCGATAGCCACGCGGAGAGATCTTCGAGGGAACGCGCGGCCATCGCGCGTTTGCGGGCAAAGCCTTTGTCCTTGCCTTTGAGGCGCTTTCCGTCCGGTCCCTTGTCCGGTCCGTCGATCGGGGGGAACAAACCGAAGTTGACGTTCATCGGTTGGAACGAGCGCGGCTTCGATGCGGGTGCTTCATCGGGTTCGGACGCATCGTCGCTGATGTGGCCCCCAGTGATGTGCGCGATGAGCGCGCCCAGCGCGGTGGTGGCCGGCGGCGTCAGAGGCGCGATCCCGGCGCGCTCGGCGGCCGCGAACCGTCCGGCCAGCAGCCCAACGGCAGCGCTCTCTACATACCCCTCGACCCCGGTGATCTGGCCGGCGAACCGGATGCGCGGTTGAACTTTCAGACGCAGCATCGGATCGAGGAGCCGCGGACTGTCCAGGAACGTGTTTCGATGCAGCCCGCCCAGCCGTGCGAATTCCGCGCTCTCCAGGCCCGGGATCATGCGGAAGATGCGAAGCTGCTCGGCGTGCTTGAGCTTGGTCTGGAAGCCGACGAGGTTCCACAGAGTGCCCAGCGCGTTGTCCTGGCGAAGCTGAACGACGGCCCACGGGCGGCGCCCGTCCTCGTGCGGATTCGATAGCCCGACGGGTTTCATCGGTCCGAAACGCAGGGTGTCCCGGCCGCGCTCGGCCATCACCTCGATGGGAAGGCAACCGTCGAAATAGGGCGTCGACGCCTCCCACTCCTTGAAGCTGGTTTTCTCGCCAGCGAGGAGCGCGTCGATGAAGGCTTCGTACTGCGGCTTGTCGAAGGCGCAGTTGATGTAGTCGGCGCCGGTTCCGCCGGGGCCGGGCTTGTCGTAGCGCGACTGTCGCCACGCCTTGGTCTCGTCGATCGAGTGGGCGTGCACGACGGGCGCGATGGCGTCGAAGAAGGCGAGCGCCTCCGACCCCGACACATCGAGTATCGCCTTGGCGAGCGCGTCCGATGTCAGGGGGCCGGTGGCGATGATGACGCTGTCCCACTCGGCTGGCGGCAGCCCTGCGATCTCGCCGCGGCGGATCTCGACCAGTGGGTGTTCGCTCAGCCGGCGCGTGATCTCGGCGGAGAAGCCGTCGCGGTCTACTGCGAGTGCGCCACCCGCCGGCAGCTTGTGCAGGTCGGCGGCAGCCAGCACGAGAGAGCCGCAGCGCCGCATTTCCTCGTGCAACAGCCCCACGGCATTGCCCTGCCAATCGTCCGCCCGAAACGAGTTCGAGCAGACGAGTTCGGCCAGGCCATCGGTGCGATGGGCCTCGGTCGTGCGATGCGGGCGCATCTCGTGTAGAACGACGGGCCCCCCCGCAGACGCGATCTGCCAAGCGGCTTCCGAGCCGGCAAGTCCGCCACCGATGATGTGAACTGTTTGATTTTTGTGCATCCGGGTACTCTATTTGATCTCGGCGATGCCCTCAATCGGACAAGGCGGGGCATTAGTAGCTGACGCGCCACCGTGTCCCGCCGGCGGGGGACCGTAATGCTTGACGCCGAGGGGTGGGTTGGCAGTAGTGAACGCCGTGCCTGGGTACAACTGATACAGTGAGCTATCGATGAGTTTGCGTAAGAAGGTGCTCGCGGTTGCGATCCTCGTCGCGGCGGGGGGGCAGGTCCTCTACGGGCCGGCAGAGGCGCAAGGTCCGTTCCAGATCCAGGTTCAGGGCCAAGTTCAAGCCCAGGGAAAGGCGGCGCAGCCAGCGTCACAGCCAGCGTCACAGGCGGCGTCACAGGCCACAGCGCAAAGCCTCGCCCCTCCCCCGGCCTGCCGCAACACCGCCGATTTCGGCCGCTGGCTCGCGACTTTCCGCACCGATGCAGCCAAGGCCGGCGTCACCGCACGCACCATCGGCACGGCGCTCGACGGAATGACACTGGACGACAGCATCATCCGGCGCGACCGCGGGCAGGCTTTCTTCTCCCAGAGCTTTCTCGAGTTCCAGGGCAAGCTCGCGTCGCAGAACCGCGTGACGAACGGCCGGGCGATGCTGACTAAGCACAAGGCGTTGTTCGACCGCGTCGAGAAGGAGTTCGGCATTCCCGGGACAGTGATCGCCGGACTGTGGGCGCTCGAAAGTGATTTCGGGTCGGGCATGGGGAAGCTGCCGGTGCTCCGGTCGCTGGCCACGCTCGCCTACGACTGCCGGCGGAGCGATATGTTCCGCGCCGAGTTGATCGCGGCGCTGAAGATCATCGACAAGGGCGACCTGAAGCCCGCCGATATGATCGGCTCGTGGGCGGGTGAACTCGGTCAGACTCAATTCCTGCCGTCGCATTACGACAACTACGCGCTGGACTACGACGGCGATGGAAAGCGCGATCTGTTCCGTTCGATCCCCGATATCGTCGCTTCCTCGGCCAACTACATCCGATCGATCGGCTGGAAGGCCGGCGAGCCCTGGCTGGAGGAAGTTCGCGTTCCCGAAAAACTCCCCTGGGAGCAGGCCAGTCTCGCGATCCAGCATCCGCGCTCGCAATGGGCCAAGTGGGGCGTGACGCGGATCAGCGGCGAGCCCATTCCGGCCGACAACGTGCCGGTGTCGCTGCACCTGCTGATGGGGCGCAATGGCCCCGCGTTCATCGCCTACCGGAATTTCGGCGTCTACACGGAG
>CAMDMH010000426.1 GCA_945901835.1 Devosia equisanguinis
GAGGTTCACATAGCTGAACAAAGAGCCGTTCTGGTCGTCCGATCCGCGCATGCCCCGAGCCTCCTGCCGAGGCCGCACGTGGAATCATATTCGCGCTGTCGTGTCGACTGGAGGGTTTTTCAGCGGCCTGGTAGAGCGATGCCGGCCACGACAGCGACCTGCCACCAGTTCTTGGCGCCCCACATATGGCTAGCCAGGTATTTCACCTTGTCGACACCCGGATCGACGATAGAGGCGAGATGCGCCGCAACCGTCACGAACGAAGAGGACGCCCCGAGCGCGGTATCCATCAGGAGGAACGTGGGGATCTGCAGAAGACCGATCACCGCGCCAGCGGCGTAAGGCGACCAGGATTTATCTGTGAATATGGACACGAAGAGCCTCTCCCTTGCGTGAGCACGCAAGAGTTTCGAATGAACTTGAAATGGCCTTGCCGTCACAGGCGAACAGCGGTGCACCAGTCGATCACGTAGCATCGAAGATGTGCTGGTGCGCCGCCGGTTGGCGTCAGCCCTTGTTGCCCGGCTGCAGCGGGCAGGTGCGAATGCCGAACAATGTGTACGCCGGGCAGAAGCCGACGAAGGCAGTGACGAGCGGGATGAGACCCAGCCAGCCCCACGGCGTCTGCGGTCCGACAAACACGAGGCTCAGCAAGCCGAGGCCGACGATGATGCGAAGCACGCGGTCGATAGTTCCGACATTGGTGGGCATTGCGAGTTCCTTCGGTTGGTCCTGACAGAGACTTATCGATACCCCGTGCGCGGGTATGTAACTAAGTCACCGAGCGGCTGCCCAGTAAGGAATGTCCAACGTCAGGACTCGTTGGCTAGCCTCTGCAGGGCCTGCCGGTCGATGAGCTTCAAGGTGCCCCGCCCGGACACGATCCAGCCGCGCCGCTGCATTTCGTGGACTTGTCGGCTGATGACCTCGCGCGCGGTGCCGAGTTCCGTGGCGAGCTGCTGATGCGTCATCGCGAGATCGCTACTATCGCCAGCCAGTTCGAGCAGCTTGTGCGCGAGCCTGACATCCATGCGCTGGAACGCGACCTCGTCCACGAGTTTGAACAGGTCGCTCATGCGCTGGGTGAAGGCTGCGAACACGAACCGCCGGAATGCCGCGGACCGTCCAATGAGATCGTCGAACGTGGCCCGCGGAATGGACACGGCTTCGATGTCGGTTTCGGCGACCGCCTCTGCACTATAGTCCTCGCCGCCGAGCAGGCAGGCCGTGGTCAGCGCGCAGCTTTCCCCGGGCATCACGCGATACAGCACGATCTCGCGGCCGCTCTCTGACACCTGGCTTATCCGGATGTCGCCTTCGAGCAGCAGGACGTAGCCGTTGGGTGTTTGCCCCGGGCCGAAAACGCGGCTCCCCTTGGCGAGACGGATGATCCGGCCTGCTGCTTCGAGGGTCTGCCGCTCGGCAGGCTCGACATTGGCGAGCCCGGAAAATCGTGACGTCCAGTTCGGGGTGGTGGTCACGCAAGCTCCTGCCCGGCTCCAAGCTCTATTGCGTCTACCGGCTACAGAATGGGCCTACGGCGCAATAGGCGGTTAGCCTCGGTCTACGGCCTTGGTTCACGCGCCGGACTCGGCATTCCCCGATACTATCGCGGCGATGCCGGCCAGCATCTGGACATCCTGCGCCTTCGCAGCGGGGGAGGCCATCCGCATCAAACGTTCGTCGATCTGCTGCACGATCGGTATCGCTGCTTCGAGTAGCGCCTCCCCTTCGGGAGTGAGCCGAACCTCGTATGACCCGGCATCGAGGCGCGAGCGATCGCGCGCCACAAGCCCCTTCGCTTGGAGCCGCCCGACGAGATCGGTCAGCGTCGACCTGTCGATGCCGGTGGCGGTCGTGATGTCGGTCTGGCTGATCCCGTCAGTTCCCTTGATGGCAGCGAGCACGATGAACTGTCTCGACGTCAGGCCGTTGAACCGCTGTTGGTTTTCAAACAGGTCGTCGGCGATTTGAGACGCTCTGTGCAGCAGGTGCAGCAGGGATGAACTGTAATCGAACGCATTCATGGGAGTGGGCCTCCAATGCTCGACCGACCTCGTCGAACACCCGCTGATCGACAACAAGGTTTCCCGCGAGCGCGGATGATGGCCAGACGGACAAGATGTGAGGTGAACGAGAAGCACATTGAATTGGATCAATACCACTCGGGCAAAGGCGCCTCAGGGCGATCAACTGTTCGTAATCTGGGGAACGGATCATGTTCCACCCGGAATTAGAATTTGGCGAAGCGGGCTGGCCACCGGGTCGTGATCGGCAGTCCGGCGTGTGCGCTTCTCGACAAGGATTGCAGATAGAAGGCCGTCGAGGGCGAGACTGAGCCTTCTGGGGCCCGTCAATGCCCCAGTTTTTCCCGCCCCTCCCGCAGTCCGCCGGCCGCACTATGGACTGCCGCGATCAACGCCTCGGAGGACGGGGACAGGATGGCGCCGGCGCGCGTACTTATTTATGCCTATGGGGCCGAACGTGCTCGGCAAGTCGATCTCCAGAATGGAGATTTCCTGGCGCCCGAGATGCTCGAGCGCAACTTGTCGCGGCCACACGGTTACGTAGTCGTCCTGCAACAGCAGTTTACGTTTGGTCAAGAATGACACCGAGTCGATCACGCTTGCCGGTGGGCGGAGCCCGGCCTCCGCGAAGTCCTTGTCGATCTGTCGCCGCAACGTCGTTTCGGCGCGCGGCAGGATCCAGTCGCACGCGGCGAGGTCGGCGAGCTCAGGGCGGCGTTTTCTGGCGAGCGGATGGCCCGCGCGCACGACGACACAGGCCCCTTCCGAAAGCAGGATCTCGTGCCGGAGATCAGGTGATGCGCGATGCTCCGACAATCTCCCTACGACGACGTCGATATCGCCGGCCTTGAGCGCGGGGATCAACACGTCGTTGGTGCCTTCGATCACTTGTATCGACAGGCGCGGTCGTTCCCGCCGCAACCGGGCGATGGCGCCCGGAAGCAGTGTCGCCGATGCTGCGAGCAACGTGCCGACGACGACACGGCCGCCGGTGCCGTCCTTCAGGTCGGCCAGTTCTTCCGCGGCATGGCGAATTTGCGACATCAGAAGCTTGGCGTGGCGCACGAGCGCTATGCCAAACAATGTCGGCACGACGCCGCGACGCGTCCGCTCGAACAGTTCTACCCCGACGATCGCCTCGAGTTCGTGCAGCGCTTTGCTGATCGTCGGCTGGGTCACGTTGAGTGTAGCCGCCGCGCCGACGAGACTTCCGGCATCGCCGATCGCCGCCGCGATGCGAAGCTGCCGGATCGTCAGGTGCTCCGCTTTTGCGAGCGCGGTCATCGGCGTCTCCTCCGGTTCCGGTGAACCGATCGGCATGGTATTCCATTTCAGAATACTTAACTGCCGAAAATTCACTGGCATGGAACATCAGAACGGCTATTCTCGCAGTCGGTTGATTTCGTCGATTTGTAGTGCGTGAACGACGAGGCCCGTCACCGGGCCGCGAGGATGGCTGGCGGGAGGTGCTCGTGAAGTATTCAAGGCGCGATGCGAAGACCCATTCGCGCAAGCACATGCGCGGGATCTGGGCGGCAGCCGCCACGCCCTTCAAGCGCGATACCCTCGCCATCGACGAGGACGGCCTGCGCGGCAACATCCGCCACTGGCTCGACGATCTCGGCATCGACGGTCTGTTCATTGCCGGCAAGCAGGGCGAATTCTTCTCGATGTCGCTCGACGAGCGCAAGCGCGTGATGAAGATCGCCGTTGAGGAAACGCAGGCCACCAAGGGCCGCACGCCTCAAACGATCATGTCGGCATCCGATCAGAACCTCGACACCGTGATCGAGTTGGCGCGCTACGCCCAGTCGATCGGCGGCGACTACATCGTGGTGCACGCGCCGACGCTGCATTTCCACGACGCGCACGACGAGTGCGTGATGGAATACTACAAGTACATCTCTACCAAGGTCGACATCGGCATGGCGCTCTGGAGCCATCCCGACAACGGCTTCCTGATGTCGCCGCAGCTATGTTCGCGCCTCGCCGATATCGAGAACGTCGTGGCGATCAAGTACTCGGTCCCGCGCGAAATGTACGTCGAACTGACGAAGCTCGCCGGCGACCGGATCCTGGTTTCGACCGCGTCGGAGAAGGAATGGCTCGACAACATCCTCGAGCTCGGCTGGCAGCTCTATCTTTGCTCCTCACCGCCCTACACGTTGCAGACCAAAGTCGATCTGCGCATGCGCGAGTACACCGATCTCGCCTTCGCCGGTAAGGCCGCCGAGGCGAAATCCGTGTGGGAGAGCCTA
>CAMDMH010000427.1 GCA_945901835.1 Devosia equisanguinis
AAGGAGCACCGTCAGGGAATGGCACTGTCCGCACTAGACGACAGGATGGCGATGGAACGGGCCTCGCCCGCTGCCGGCCCAGGAGCCGATTTGGCCGAAGCCCCACTTGCTCGCGCACAGGCCGTGCTCGAGCGCGTGTTCGGCTACAAGAGCTTCAGATCCCATCAGCAGGCGATCGTCGAAACGCTGATCGGCGGCGGCGATGCGCTCGTCCTGATGCCCACGGGTGGCGGCAAGTCGCTGTGCTATCAAGTGCCGGCTCTCGTCCGGCCGGGCACCGGCGTCGTCGTCTCCCCGCTGATCGCGCTGATGCAGGATCAGGTCGATGCGCTGAAGCAGGTCGGCGTCAACGCGCGCTTCCTGAATTCGACACTCGGTCGCGCCGAGCAGGACGAGGTCGAGCGCGAGCTGCGCAGCGGGGTCCTCGAAATCCTCTATGTCGCGCCCGAGCGGCTCGTGCAGGACCGCACGATGTCGATGCTGACCCGCGCGAACATCTCGCTGTTCGCCATCGACGAGGCGCATTGCGTGTCGCAGTGGGGGCACGACTTCCGCCCGGAATATCGCCAGCTTCGCGTTCTCGCCGAACGCTTCCCCGACGTGCCCCGCATCGCGCTGACCGCCACCGCCGACGAGCGCACGCGCGAGGAGATCATCACCGAGCTGGCGCTCGGTAACGCACGGCAGTTCGTGGCGAGCTTCGACCGCCCGAACATCCGCTACACCATCGCCGAAATGGGCAGTCTCAGCGCCCGCGAACGCATGTGGCAGTTCATCGACGGCGAGCACCCGACAGACGCCGGCATCGTCTATTGCCTCTCGCGCAAGTCGGTCGAGGAAACCGCCGCGTTCCTGAAAACCAAAGGCCGCACCGCGCTGGCCTATCACGCCGGCCTCGATCCGAAGATCCGCGCGAAGGTGCAGCAGCGTTTCCTCGCCGAGGACGGCATGATCGTCGTCGCGACCATCGCGTTCGGCATGGGGATCGACAAGCCCGACGTGCGTTTCGTCGCCCACCTCAACTTGCCCAAGACGATCGAAGCCTACTATCAGGAAACCGGCCGCGCCGGCCGCGATGGCGACCCCGCCAACGCGTGGCTCGCCTACTCGCTGCAGGACGTGATGCAGCTGCGCCAGTGGATCGCGCAGTCCGAAGGCAGCGAAGCCTTCAAGCAGGTGCAGCGCCAGAAACTGGACGCGCTCATCGGCCTCGCCGAGTTGCCGACCTGCCGCCGCCAGGCCCTGCTGGCCTACTTCGGCGAGCAGATGGGCCAGCCCTGCGGCAACTGCGACAACTGCATCGACCCGCCCGAGACCATCGACGCGAGCCTGCCCGCACAAAAGGCGCTGTCCGCCGTCTACCGCACCGGTGAGCGCTTCGGCGTGCATTATCTCGTCGACCTCCTGCTCGGCAAAGCCGACGACCGCGCGATCCGAAACGGCCACGACAAGCTCAAGGTATTCGGCATCGGCAACGAACTCGACGCGTCGGGCTGGCGCTCACTCTACCGCCAGCTTGTCGCGGGCGGATTGTTGACCGGCGACGAAGAAGGCCGCGGCTCGCTCCTCCTCACCGACCGCTCACGTCCGGTGCTGCGCGGCGAGGACACGTTCCGCATGCGCCGCGTCATCGCAGTCGACAAGCCCAAGCGCAAGGAGCGTCGCGAGCGCGGCGGCAGCACGTCATCGTCTTCGGCGACGGCAGCCGGCGACAAGACGCTCGTCGCCGCCCTCCGCGAATTGCGCGCGCGTCTCGCCGCGCAAGCCAACGTGCCCCCCTACGTCATCTTCCACGACAAGACGATCGCCGAAGTCGCTGCCAAGCGCCCGAAGTTCACCGGCGCACTCGAAGACATCTACGGCCTCGGCGCGCGCAAGATCGCGAAGTTCGGCGCCGACATCATCGAGACCGTCACCGGCGCCCGCCCGCACCCCATGCTCGACAACAAGCTGTCGGTGACGATCAACCAAACGCTGGCGCTGCACATCGCCGGCAAGGACGCCGCCGCGATCGCTGCCGAACGCGGCATCGAAAAGAACACCGTCATGGGCCACTTCGCCGAGGCGATCGAAGCGGGGCTGCTTACTGCGGACAAAGTCATCGGCCTCGATCAGTCCGAGATCGACGAGATCCACGCCGCCTTCGAGCGCCACAACACCGTCGACTCCGGCCGCCTCGGTCCCGCCCACGCCTCCCTCGGCGGCCGCTACGACTATGGCACCCTCAAGTGCGTCCTGGCGGAGCTGGCGTAGAAGCGGCTTCGTCCCCGAGATCGAGGGGACCGACATGGCAGAATTCATTTTGCTCATGCACGCCGACTCCCATGCGGATGCCCCAGAAGAGAGCTGGCAACCCTACTTGGACAAGCTGATCGCCGCAGGCGCACTGCGCGGCGGAAGTGCCATGGGCTCCGGTCTTTGCGTCCGCAGATCCGGCACGGCCCCCGCCATCACGAGCCACCTAGTCGGCTACGTGAAGATCGAGGCGCGAGACCTCGCCCATGCCCGCGAGTTGGTCGCAGGAAACCCGGTCTACGAAGCCGGCGGCACCGTTGAAATCAGGGAACTCCCGATGACATCATAGAGCAAAGGCTCGTCCCGCCCGACAAAATACAACTTGCCTGGCCCCCGACCTCACCTCACCACGCTAACCCATTGCACCCCGGCTCCTGTCCCTCCGCTACCCGGAAGCCGGCGCGATCTACACCGCCTTCACCGCGCTCGGCGAGTTCTTCCTGCGGGTTCCGGTGAAGGTGGACAGGGATTCCGTTTGAAGGCGGACAGTGATTCCGGTCGATCGCAGACAGCATTCCGGTGAACGTGGACAGCGACGCCCGTCGACGGTTTGAAGGCGCACGATCACTTCTTGGCGTCAAGTCCGGCACGCTTGGCTTCGGTCTTGCGGATGCTTTCGCCGGTCAGGATCAACCGATGTGCGTTGTGCACGAGGCGGTCGAGGATGGCGTCGGCGCTGGTCGGGGTGGGGATCAGCTCGTGCCAGTGCTCGACGGCGAGCTGGCTGGTCACGATCGTCGAGCCTCGGCCGTGGCGGTCGTCGATGATCTCCGGCAGATCGCGGGCCTGATCCTGGCTGATCGCGGAGAGGCCCCAGTCGTCGAGGATCAGCAGATCGACGCGCGACAGGGTCTTCAGCATGCGCGCGTGTCGGCCGTCGCCACGTGCCAGAGCGAGCGCATCGAACAGTCGCGGCACGCGGTGATAGAGCACCGAGCGATCGTCGCGGCACGCTTTGTGGCCGAGCGCGCAGGCGAGCCAGCTTTTGCCGAGCCCGGTCGTTCCGATGATGGCCAGGTTCTGATGGCGGTTCATCCAGTCGCCGGCGGCGAGCTTGGCGAACAGGGCTTTGTCGAGACCACGGACGATCTTCATATCCGCATCCTCGACGGTCGCCGTCTGGCGCAGGCCGGCGAACTTGAGCCGATTGGAGAGCCTCTTGTTTTCGCGCTCGATGGCTTCGCGGTCGACGAGGAGTGCGAGCCGTTCCTCGAACGGCAGCGCCTCCACGTCGGGCTGCCGCCGCTGATCTTCGAGTGCTTTCGCCATGCCGGTGAGGCCGAGCGCGGTCAGGCGATCATGGGTCGGATGTGTCAGCATTGTCGTGCCTTTCTTGAAGCTTCCTGGGGTTGCCCGCGCGTATCGACCGCGGTCCTCCGGGCGCGGGCCACCCGGAAGGCGCGGGTCCTCGGCGGACGGCTCAGTGGTAGTAGTCACGGCCGCGGATGTTGGCGTGCTGGATCGGCGCTGCCTCTGCCGGCGCGGGCGTGGCGGAGGCGTCGTGTGTCGTGCGCAAGTAAGCCTTGTCGAGCCCGTGCTGGAGGATCGAGGCGATCGATCCATAGCTGGTCGCGCCGATGTCGTTGCCACGTCGAGACGCAGCTTCCAGGCGCGTTATGCCGTAGCTCTTGCCGAGCCCTTGTGTAAAAGCCGGAGCAATACTCCCTCACAGAAGCGGCTGATTTGTTTGGCCGCGCCGGACTAAAAGTGCGGCAGTTGGAGCCCTGTGCCTGGGTCGGCCGAGGGCGGGGGATGAAGACAGTGGAGATTTACGCGAGGGTCAGTCACGCGGTGCTGATCGAGGGGATCAGCGAGCGTGCAGCGGCGGAGCGGTTCGGCATCAATGCCCGAACGGTCTCGAAGATGCTGAAGTTCTCGGTGCCACCGGGTTACGTGCGCAAGAAGCCGCTGTTTCGGCCCAAGCTCGACGCGTTCATCGGCGTCATCGATGCGATCCTGGCCGCCG
>CAMDMH010000428.1 GCA_945901835.1 Devosia equisanguinis
TTCTACAGTGTGTCGGCATCGGGCGCCTGCTCCGCTTCAGGTGAAGTCGTTCTCGTAAAACAACTTTCCCTGATTCGGAGGCCCGATGTCGTCATCCATGGTGAGAAACGCGGGCTAGAGAAGTGACCCCATTTTCCGCCGTGATAAGAAGCCCACCCGGCGGGCTCGTGCATGCCGCTCAGTCCGAAGCGTCCTGGGGAAATCAGATGAGTACTGCTCGCAAGATCCGTCCGCTGGTTGCGGGCAATTGGAAGATGAACGGCCTCAAGGCGGGGCTCGGTGAGGCGTGCAAAGTTCGCGACGCCCTGAAGGCCGGCGGGGGCTCGGCGGGTGCAGAAGCCGACGTGATGATCTGTCCCCCGGCGACGCTGGTGGCGGCGCTCGCGCAGGACGCGGTGGGCTCGCGTCTGCTGGTGGGCGGGCAGGATTGCCACGCCAAGGCATCGGGCGCGAATACGGGCGATATCGCGGCCGAGATGCTGGCGGACGCCGGTGCGACGGCTGTCATCGTCGGCCATTCCGAGCGCCGGATGGACCACGGCGAACTCGACGCGGAGATCCGCGCCAAGGCCGAGGCTGCGCATCGCGCCGGGCTGATTGCTATCATTTGCGTCGGCGAGACGGCGGGTGAGCGGGCGATCGGGCTCACGCTACAGGTCGTCGGCCGGCAACTCGCGGGCGCGGTGCCGAAGGGCGCGACAGCCGCCAACACCGTGGTCGCCTACGAGCCGGTGTGGGCGATCGGCACGGGGCTCACGCCCACGGCGGCCGACGTTGCTCAAGTGCACCAGTTCATGCGTGAGGCGCTCTCCAAGCAGCTCGGCAGTGAAGCCAATTCGATGCGTCTGCTCTATGGAGGCTCGGTGAAGGCGTCCAATGCCAAGGAGCTGATGGGGGTGGCCAATGTCGACGGCGCGCTCGTCGGCGGGGCCAGCCTCAAGGCTGACGATTTCTGCGGTATTCTGGCGGCCTATTGCAAATAATCGCGGCCAGCGATTTTGGCCGGGTTCGTCCATTCGGAAGGAATCGCGATGGTCATCGCGCAGACTAGAGGGCGCCGGCTCATCGGGATGCTTTCTGTGACCTGTCTGCTGGCGACAGCGGCGGCCTCGCTCGCGCCTGCGGCGACGCTCGACGAACAGACGTGCGACCAGCTGAAACGCGAGGTGGGCCAGCTCGAGGGGCTCGGTGCGCGCGACAATCTCGCGAAGGGCGCGCAGTGGGGCAAGGCGAACCTGCGGGGGGCACAACTCGAGCAGGTCAAGAAGCTGATCGAGATCGACGAGGCCGTGGCGTTCCGTTGCCCGCGCCCCAAGCCCAAGCCCGATCCGGCCGTGCTGGCCAAAGCGAAAGCGCCGCCAAAGGGGGCGCCCAAGGTGCAGGGCGCGGCCGGGGGCGCTGCCGTGGACGTCGTCAAGCCTAAGCAGAAACCGAGGCCCAAGTCTGCTCCGGTTGCGGCGGATGGTGGACAGGGCCAAGTCCCGGCGGCTACGGCTGTCGCGCCGCCCAAACCGAAACCGCGGCCGCCGCAGCAGCCAAAGGCGCCGGACGTCTACGTTCCCCCCAAGGCAGCGCCGGCTCAATAGCTTGTGCATCATCGGGGACGCGCGGGCCGCTTCCCTCGGGCGTGCAACTGAGCTAGAAGCCGCCAACAGCAGCTTTCTCAGCCGGTCCGTTGGAGCCCTATCGCATGCTTTCGACCGTACTTCTCGTTCTGCACCTGATGATCGCCGCAGGGCTCGTCGGCGTCGTCCTGTTGCAGCGGTCCGAGGGCGGCGCGCTGGGCATCGGTGGTGGTGGCGGCGGCGGCGGCGGCTTCCTCACCGGGCGCGGCACCGCGAACCTGCTGACGCGCGTGACGGCGGCGCTCGCCGCGGCGTTCTTCTGCACGAGCCTGCTGCTGACCATGCTGGCGCAGAGCCAGAATACGGCGGCGCCGGTCGTCGGCCGCGATGCCGCGCCGGCTCCGACAGTTCCCGTTACGCCGTCCGCACCGGCGACACCCGCACCGTCGGCTTCCAGCGACAATGCGCCGGCTCCCGCACCGACGCAGCCGCGCGGCGGCATCCTCGACAAGCTGCAGCCGTCTGCGCCGTCGTCGAAGTAATTCCCACTCGAATTCGTCAAGTTAGAAATGAGCCTTCCCGTTGGGATCGGCTCATTTTCTTTTTGCGTCGTTCTTCGGTCGGGCCGCTTCAAAGCGGCTCTGAAGGAGCGGCGTCCCTTGTCGTCAGGGTCAGCAGCGCGCCGATGATCGCGCCGGCGACGAGGCCCGAGGCGTGTGCGGCGAGGCTCACCTGCGGCACCGAGAGGTCGACGGCGACCTGGAGTGCGACGATCACGCCGATCATCAACAGGTTCTTGCCGTCTAGCACGTCGCGATGGCGCAGCCAGATCACCAGGCTGCGGCCCGCGATGGCGCCAAAAAGCGCCATGATCGCGCCTGATGCGCCGACGAGCACGGCGGGATCGCTTCGGCCGGTCGCGGCCAGCCACCAGACGAACGTCGTCGAAGCAAGGCCGCCCAGGGCGTAGATCAGTCCCATCCGCAGCGAGCCGTACGAGCGCTCGCAGGATCGGCCCAACACCACCAGCATGAAGCTGTTCACCGCGGCGTGCAGCGGTCCCCAATGCAGGAACAGAGGGGTGACGAGGCGCCACCATTCGCCGCGCTCGGTCACGTAGGGAGGCCACAGCGCCCCGAGATCGACCAGGGTCCGCAGATTTTCCGAACCGCCGCGCATTTCCGACAGACCATAGCCGACGGCGATGGCGGCCAGCAGCACCCAGGTGACAGGAGTGAACGCCGGGCGTGCCGGGCGCTGGGCGGCGGTTCGTTGGAAACGGGCTGCAGCGTCGTCGAGGATGACGGTGGACAGGTCGTCGAGGCGGGCGGCTTTGGGTGAGGCTTCGGCGATCTCGAGCTGGCGGGCTGCTGCGAGGCGGATGCTCTGAGTCGTGGAACCTTGGGCGAGGCGCTCGAATTCGGGTTTCCAGAGTTCAGCCGGCGCGCCTGCCGTTCGTGCCGCGATCGCCATCCAGCACGTGCGGCTATCGGCGGGTAGGTTTGCGAGGGGGCCGTCGAGTACCTGTTCGACTTCGGACCGTCTGCCGGCAAACGCCATCATGCACAATTGCGTCACCGCCAACTCGCCGGGATGAAGGCGAGATTTGGCGTCGTCGTAGACGCGGGTCATGCGGTCGAGCTGCCCGTTCTCGCCGAGGGCGCGGACATGAAGGCTCGGCGAGGCTTGGGCCAGCGCGGGATTGGCCTGGAGGAGGTCCAGCAGCTCATACCATTTGCTCTGCATGCGAAGAATGGTGGCTTCGATGGTCAAGCGATCGTAGGGCGCGGCGGAGGCCTGGACGCGCCGCATCGCTGCAATCTGGTCGGACAGGCTGTCGGGCGACTGCGCTTCGAGCATCGCGGCATTGAGACGCGCCTGCGGTGACGGATGGAACCATGCCGCGATGCGCGCCAGCCGCGCGGCATCCTTCAAGCGGTTCTGCTGGACGCGGGATTCGATCATCCGGGCGAGAACGGCTGGGGCCAGCACGAGCGGCACGAAGAGCAATGCAACGATGGTTCCCGCATGTCCCGGGGCCCATTGGAGAAAAATCGCTCCGACGACGAGGATCAGTGCGTTCACCCCGAGCCAAAGCCCCGCGCCGCGCCACGTGCCTTGCACCACCCCGCCGGCCAGGGCCAGGGCTGAGATCACCATGACGTTCAGGGCCAGGATTTGCTGGAGGTCCATGCGTTCGTCCCGGGTTGCGGCGATCCAGTTCAGGCGATTCAGTTCAGGCGGGCCCGTCAGGCTATCGGGCGGAGCGGGCGCCGTGACGGTTAAGGGGTGTTATCGGGGAGGCGCGGGCTGCGATCAATCGGAACCGGTTGGTAAAGCGATGAATCCGTCGACAGCAGGGCGGACGGCATGTAGAGGGGGAATCCGAGGCTCCATAGTCATACCCCGGCGGAGCCTGCGCTAAGAACTCCCGTTGACTGCGGCGATTTCGGCCTTCGAATCGGAGACGAGGGGAGATAGTGTCTAGGCCCATGCAACGGTACATCTTCATCACCGGCGGCGTGGTCTCCTAACTCGGCAAGGGCCTCGCATCCGCCGCACTCGGCGCGCTTCTCCAGGCTCGTGGCTACACGGTCCGGCTCAGGAAGCTCGATCCCTATCTCAACGTCGATCCCGGGACCATGAGCCCTTACCAGCACGGTGAGGTGTTCGTGACCGACGACGGCGCGGAAA
>CAMDMH010000429.1 GCA_945901835.1 Devosia equisanguinis
GGCCTCGCCCCGGTCGGAACCGCACGAATTTCCGCAGCCAGAGTCTGGCTTACAAGGATCTGGCTCAGAAGATTCGGACCCGCACCGATCAAAACGCGCAACCGCGAAACGTTCTTCGGCCGAGCGCTCATCCACCCTCGGTGAAGCCCACGCCGCTGCGCCACTCCACCCCGACTTCCGCCCGCCCGAGCCCGGTACGCTCGAAGCCATCGGTGACGACGACCAGCCCGTACGTCCCATCTCTCGCGATGTCTGGGTCACCAAGGACGGCCGCGAGCTGACCATCAAGGAGATGTACCGCCCGCACCTCGGCAACGCCCAGGCCGTTCTCTCGGTCTGGCTGAAGCGCGAGAAAGACCCCGTCAAACGCCGCGAGCTGAAAAGCTGGCGCTCCAAGATGCGCCGCGAACTCGTCAAGCGCGAGAAGGCCTGGCAGGCCAAGCGAAAGAAACAGGCCGACGGATCGTCTTAGCTATCACCTGAACGCCGGTTTGGCAGCGCTGGGCACCGCGAAACCCGACGTCGTTTTGCGCGATGCGCTCCGATGCGCTCCGATGCGCTCAGTAGGTGCGCTCAGCGTCAGACCCTGCGGGTCTGACCCTAAGAGCAATACCTCACGCAGCCTTCTTCACCTGATCGGTGATCTTCTTGGCGGCGTCCGCGAGATCGTCGGCCGCCACGATCGCGAGCCCGCTCTCGTTCAGGATCTTCTTGCCGAGCTCGACGTTCGTGCCTTCGAGCCGCACGACCAGCGGCACCTTCAGGCCGACTTCCTTCACCGCCGCGATCACGCCTTCCGCGATGATGTCGCAACGCATGATTCCGCCGAAGATGTTGACTAGGATGCCCTTCACCGCCGGGTCCGCGGTGATGATCTTGAACGCCGCCGTCACCTTCTCCTTCGAGGCGCCGCCGCCCACGTCGAGGAAGTTCGCCGGGCTCTCGCCATAAAGCTTGATGATGTCCATCGTCGCCATCGCGAGACCGGCGCCGTTGACCATGCAGCCGATCGTTCCGTCGAGCGTGATGTAGTTGAGGTCGTACTTCGACGCCTCGATCTCCTTCTCGTCTTCCTCGGCGAGATCGCGCAGCGCCACGATATCCTTGTGGCGGAACAGCGCGTTGCCGTCGAAGTCCATCTTGCCGTCGAGGCAGATCAGTTGGCCCGCCTTCGTCACGACCAGCGGGTTGATCTCGAGCAGGCTCATGTCCTTCTCGACGCACATCCGGTAGAGGTTGCCGATCATCGCGACGCACTGCTTGATCTGGTCGCCCTTGAGGCCAAGAGCGAACGCCACCTTGCGTCCGTGAAACTCGGAATACCCGGAAGCCGGATCGATCGAGAACGTCATGATCTTCTCGGGCGTGTCGTGGGCGACCTTCTCGATGTCCATGCCGCCTTCGGTCGAAACGATGAACGAGATCCGCGACGTCGCGCGGTCGACCAGCGCCGAGAGATAGAGTTCGCGATCGATCTGGCTGCCTTCCTCGACGTACAGGCGGCGCACCAGACGCCCGGCCTCGCCGGTCTGGATCGTCACCAGCGTGTGCGACAGCATCTGCTGCGCGAACGTCCGCACCTCTTCGATCGACTTGGCGATCCGCACGCCGCCCTTGTCGCCGGCTGCCGGCTCCTTGAACTTGCCCTTGCCGCGGCCGCCAGCGTGGATCTGCGCCTTCACGACCCATACCGGCCCGGGCAGCTTCTTGGCAGCTTCGACCGCCTCTTCCACCGAGAATGCAGGGTAGCCCGTCGAGGTCGGAACCCCGTACTGGCGATAGAGTTCCTTGGCCTGGTACTCGTGAATGTTCATGGGGGGTCCCTCTGCGGCGCTGCCACACCCAAGGGGCTGGCCCCAGGGCGCCTGTAGAATGTTGCGCCGCCCTCTTAGCCCGGCGAGCCCCCTATGACCAGTATGGCTTTCGCAGTGGGTGTCGCGCGGTAGGGGGCTCCTAACTGGATGGCAACGTAACGAGAGTAATCTGCTGTGGTCAAATCACCTCGTATCGAGCCGGTTCATGCGTGGCTTTCTGCTTTTCGTTGCATTGGCATTCCCAATCGTGGTGTCGAGCCCGATCTTCTGGTGGATCGTAGGCGTTCACCACGGGGCATCCCCGCCGTCTACACCGAGGCCGATGGCACGACCAGGTCGGCCTCGCTGGGCCCGAAGTCGTCCTGGCCCGCCTGGGCGACGAAACCGCGGACCAGCACTCTGACCGTGAGCGCCAGGTTCTCAGCGTCTCCGACGCAACCGGCTACTGGCTACGGCGAGGTCGACCTGGGGAAGGAGCCGCGCCAGGCCGTGTCGATCTATGCAGCGGCGCTCACTGCGTCGGGCTGGAGTGTCGAACTGGCTGAGTACGAGACGGTCTGGCCGGGCATGCCTCCGGCCCTGACCTCGGTCTGCATCTTCGACGCCACGATCGAGCTTGAACGCGGCGGCTCGCGCACGCTGCGCGGCTTCTTCGATCTGGAGCATCGCACTGGCAAGGGCACCTTGCATTGGATCGACGGCCCGGCCCTGGGCAGGATGCAGCCTCTAGCCGAAAAGAAAAAGGGCACTTGTGAGCCGCGCCGTTGAAGCGGGCGAAGTGCCTTACATAGACTTCGCCCGTCCGTTCGAGGCTCACTCCACGCTGGCCTCCTGAGCCTTCTTGACCACGTCCGGCGGCGACTTGAGGAAGCCGCCGAAGATTTCGGCCACGCGATCGCCGCTCATGGGCTTGAAATCGACCGAGATACGCTTGCCGTCCGCGAGCATTTCCGGATCCTTCATGGTCGCGTCGAAGGCTTGCTTCAGCGCCGCGAGCCGTTCTGCCGGAACGCCAAGCGGGGCCACGATCGGGCGCGTCACCTCGGTCGGCCGGTAGACCAACTCGGCGATCTGGCGCATTTCCGCGCCCTTGCCCGCGACCAGTTCGCCGATCGAGGCGGCATCACCGAAGGTTTTGACCTTCTCCTCGAACGCCGTCTGGAAGATGATCTTCAGGTCGCCGGAGTCGACGTACTGGCGGAACGGGCCGAGGATGGTGGACTCGTACATCCCGCATGTCGCGTCGGCCTCGCCCTTCTGCATGGCGAGGTTTATGGCGTTGGTGCCCTTGTAGCCGTTGACGACCTTCACGGGCGCATTGAACACCTTCTTGAAGAACACCGGATAGCGCGACGTAACGTTCTCCGGCGACAGCGCGCCGAAGACCACGGTCTTCTTCGATTTGAGCATCTCGTCGAAGGTCTTGATGCCCGTACTCTTCCAGACCCCGCACGAATTGATGTCGGTGTGGATGTTGCCGATGTAGCCGAATTTGCTCCCATCGAACTGAGCCTTCTTGTTCCCCAGCATCGGCTCGAGCACGATCGTGGCAGAGAACATGGCTATCGCCGTGCCGTCCTTCACTGCCGCATTGTAGATGTAGTTGAGCGCGACCATGCTGCCGGCGCCCGACATGTTGGAGACGATGACGTTCGGGTTGCCTGGAATGTGCCGGGGAAGGTGGCGAGTGAGAATGCGGGCCGTGGTGTCGTAGCCGCCGCCGGCATCGAACCCGACCACGAGCGTGACCGTCTTGCCGCAATAAAAATCCGCCACCGGGTCGGCGGCGGAAACGGCAGGAAACATCGCAACCGTTAGACCAAACGCGATCGTCTGCGCAGGCCTGAGCAATCCCTTCGCGGAGATCATGACGGACTCCTCCCAACACTGGATCGACAATTCATCGACGCAGGTTGGGTCAGGCCGGAGCGAACGTCAAATACCTATCGATGAGTACGCGCGTCCGTACGAACGCTTAGAGCGGCAGCCGCCTCAGCGAACCGCCACCACCTCGATCTCGACCTTCGCGCCGAGCGGAAGCGCTGCCACCTGCACGGTCGAGCGGGCAGGGAACGGCGCTGGCATCTGCTTGGCATAGACCTCGTTCATCGCGCCGAACTCAGCCAGATCGGACATGAACACGGTCGACTTGACGACGTTGTGCAGCGACAGCCCGGCTTCTTGCAGCGCGGACTTCAGGTTAGCGAACACCTGCTCGGTCTGCTCCTTGATGCCGCCGGCAACGAGCTTGCCCGTCTTGGCGTCGAGCGGAACCTGGCCGGACACGTACACCGTGGACCCGGTGTCGATCGCGACGGAATACGGCGCACCGGCGACCTTACCGGCGGTATCGATGGGCTTTTTCATGGGATCTCTTTCTCCCTCTCCCCATCGCTCTTCGCGATGGGGAGAGGGTCGGGGTGCGGGGCGGCCGATTGCAC
>CAMDMH010000430.1 GCA_945901835.1 Devosia equisanguinis
GCCGTCATCGGCTGCGCCGATCAGGGAATGAAGGGCGCCGACGGTCGAGGTGTGTGTGAATTGCGGCGTGAGGGGCGTCATGTCATAACAAGCAACGACAAGGCGCCCCGCCGACGGTCGCCGACCACCCGCAACCGATCCGCCTTTCAGCGTTTTGCAAGAGGCTCTGTAGTGTGCATAAACGAGCGCGGCATCAGGAAATTGTGTGTGTCCCCATTTTCCCACACACCCTCTTATGCTCGCTCATCGCGAACCGATCGGTCATGCCCGCCACGAAATCCCCGACGAGCCGCGCGCGCCGCCGCTCCGGCAGCCGTCCCGCTTCCTCGGCCCAAGCGCGCGGGAGCGCGGTATCGTCGCTCATGTACCGGCCAATCAGATCGCGCACGATGCCCTGCGCGTTCTCCATGTCGCGGTTGACGACCGGATGCCGGTAGAGCCGCTCGAACAGGAAGCGCCGGAGCGCGCCGATCTGGACGGCCATCGCCGGCGAGAACGCTACGACATCGTTGGCGGCCCCACGGATGTCGTCGGCCGTGACCGGATCGAGCGCCGTCAGCCGGGACCGCGCCTCGCCCACGACATCGCTCACGAGCACGGTTATCAGCCGCCGGACGACCTCGTAGATGCGCCGCTGCGCTTCGGCCTCGTTGTGCCCCTCGGGCACGCCCGATAGAACCTCGCGCACCAGCGGCACCGAAGCGAGATCACCGACCGCCAGATGCCCCGCGCGCAGGCCGTCGTCGATGTCGTGCGTCATCCAGGCGATATCGTCGGAAACGGCGGCCACCTGGGCCTCGGCCGAGGCGCGACGATGGAGATCGAGGCTCATCCGCGCCTCGAAATGACGGACGGCGTGCAGCAGCTGCTTTGTCGAATGCGCTTCCGGTGAAGCGAGCGGCGGCCCGTTGTGCTTGATCAGCCCTTCCAGCGTTTCCCAGCAAAGGTTGAGGCCGTCGAACGCGGCATACTTGCGCTCGAGACGCGTCACGATACGGAAGCTCTGCACGTTGTGGTCGAAGCCGCCCCACGGCTGCAGAAGCGCATCGAGCACGCGCTCGCCGGCATGCCCGAACGGCGGATGACCGAGATCGTGGGCCAACGCCAGCGCCTCGGCGAGATCCTCGTCGAGCCGGAGTTGGCGGGCCAGGGTGCGGGCGATCTGCGCCACCTCGAGGCTGTGCGTCAGCCGCGTCCGGTAGTGGTCACCCTCGTGATAGAGGAACACCTGCGTCTTGTGCATCAGGCGGCGAAAAGCGGTCGAATGCAGGACACGGTCGCGGTCGCGCTGCATGGGATTTCGCGTCGGGCAGGAGGACTCCGGGTGCAAGCGCCCCCGGCTCGGCAGACGGCTCGCCGCGTAGAACGCCACCGAACGCTCGCCGACGGCGAGATCCGCGCCATAGGCGAGCCGGGCACCGTCTCCGTGAGCCCCATCAGCGTGTGCCATCCCGAGACCTCGCTCGCAGAGCTGATCGGCCGCGACGACTGAGTCGGCACTTGGCCCCGCCCGATTCCCCACCTATCTTGGATAGAACCAGACGAGCTGCCGCGCAACGGCGCGCCCCCGGCGTGTCCCAGGCATCCCGCACATGACGAGCGGTACCTACGATGACCGACACCAATACCCAGACCCAGGCCAACGTGGTCCTGACCGCGAACGCCGCCCGCCGCATCACCCTGCTGGCGGCCACGGAAGCGGACGCCAAGCTGTTCCGCGTCAGCGTCGAGGGCGGCGGCTGCTCCGGCTTCCAGTACAAGTTCGATCTGGTCGGCGAGCCCGAGAGCGGCGATCTCGTGATCGAGCGCGAGGGCGCGCGGATGCTGATCGACCCGGTCTCCTTCGACTATCTCAAGGGCTCCGAGATCGATTTCGTCGACGATCTGATGGGCGCGACCTTCAGGGTGCGCAACCCCAACGCGCAAAGCTCGTGCGGTTGTGGCACGAGCTTCTCTTTGTGAAGCGTTGATAGAGATCGGATTTCCAGACCGACTGCTCAGAGCCAGTGCTGCGGCGCGAAGTTGTACCAGCCGAGCATAACGGCCAGGAACATGCTGGGATAGCAGCCGACGATCCGCGCCACGTGCTCCTGCCGCGACCGCAGCGCCAACCAGCCGGCAATCATGCACAGAATAGGCGTAGCCCACAGCACCATATAGTTGCTGTCGAACAGGCCCGGTTGCGCCCCGACGCCGGACTGCGTGGCCCACCTGTAGGGCTCACCGACGTAGCCGACGAGACCCGACCAGTAGAACAACATCCCGAACGCGATGACGGCGTTGGTGCCGATCCATAGCCGTGCCAGGAACGTCCTCGGCTTACGGCGCATGTCGTAGTATGAGAGACTCATTTGGTGACCCTCGGCAGGAAGCCGGCGGAGCTGAACACCGCAATCCTACGTACACAGCGTTAATTTTCGGTAAACCACTGCCTGGACACGACGAATATGCCCCCGCCCCCCTCCGGGAGCACGAGCCGAGCTGCTTCCGAGACGTTTCCTGCATCATGGGGCGCGGCGGAACGAGGACCTGGCCCCCGAACGTGCCCGAACGTGAACTCCGAGACCTGCGAGTGAGCCGATGAGAATCGCGACCTGGAACATCAACGGCGTGAAGGCGCGCATCGCCCAGCTCGAAGGCTGGCTGGCGTCGGCCCGGCCCGATGTCGTCTGCCTCCAGGAGATCAAGTCCGTCGATGAAGGTTTCCCGGCATCTCCGCTAGAGGCGCTCGGCTATCACGTGGCAACCCACGGGCAGAAAGGCTTCAACGGCGTAGCGATCCTCTCGCTGACACCATTGGAAGACGTAAAGCGCGGCCTGCCCGGCGACGACGAGGATGTGCAGTCGCGCTACATCGAAGCGCTGGTGCAGACCCCGACGAGCATGGTTCGCGTCGCCTCGATCTACCTGCCGAACGGCAATCCCATCGGCACCGACAAGTTCGCCTACAAATGCCGCTGGATGGACCGGCTACATCGCCACATGCAGTCCTTGCTCGCCCTGGAAGAGCCGTTCGTGATGGCCGGTGACTACAATATCATTCCCGAGCCGATCGACGCCAAACAGCCCGAGCTGTGGGTGGAAGACGCCCTGTTCCAGCCCGAGAGCCGCACGGCGTGGCGGCGCTTCCTCGCCCTCGGCCTGACCGACGCGATCCGCGCCTGCCAGCCCGGCCCCGGCGTCTATTCGTTCTGGGACTATCAGGCCGGCGCATGGCAGAAGAACAACGGCATCCGCATCGACCATCATCTGCTCTCGCCGCAGGCTGCGGACCGGCTGGTTGCAGCCGACGTCGACAAGGGCCCCCGCGGCACGGAAAAGCCCTCCGACCACACACCGGTCTGGATCGAACTCGACATCTGAAGGGAGGCCCAGGCACACCGTGGGGTGCGGTAGCGCCCGTAGCGTCGGCAGTTTACCGCAGCGACCAGAGCTACCGCATTCCCACAACTGCTTCGCGTGCCTCAGATGCAACCATAAATGGCGAAGTGATCCCCTCCCCTGAATGGGGAGGGGTCAGGGGTCGGGTAATTCAACAGGGGTGGGGTGATTTTCGGGAGCAGCCAGTGCGAATTACGGGAAAGTTTCTCCCGGTGCTTCTCCCCACCCCTTCCCCTCCCCGCTGTGGAGGGAGAAGCAACGCGCAAATTCGGCCATCCGAACTTCAAGGTTCTCCGTCGCAACTGACGTGTGTGAATGCCGGAACCGACCAGAGAAAGGCGCGTACCGCATCGTTACGCGGCACATTGGTGCTGGTCACACACCCAACGGATAATCGTCGGCGGAGGCATCCGGGGCGTCAGGTCTCAGTTTGTTGTGAATAAGAAAGCCGGCCGCCGGAATCGGCTCACGCCCCTTGCTAGGCTCGCTCACAGCGGGATTCGCGCGCAGCGAACTCCCTTCGCGCAGCGGTCGGGGAACACGGCGATGAAGTCCATTGGGCAACTGGCAGCGATCACGTGTCTCGTTGCACTGAGCGCATGCGCTCAACTCCCCAGCGCAAGCGACATCTCGACCGGATCCATTCTGCCCGCGCTGCCGTCGGCCGCATCGCTCGTTCCCTCGCTCACCACGAGCAACGGCCCCCGCAAACCCGAACGCGTCAGCGGCAACCTCTATCGCATCGATGCGTCCGACCGGAAGTTCGACGACACGATCCAGCGCGAGAACTACGGCCTGCTGCGGGCCGCCGAGAGCGCAAAGGAAGTCGGCGGAACGCATTTCATCGCCGTGAACTCTTCCGAAGGTGC
>CAMDMH010000431.1 GCA_945901835.1 Devosia equisanguinis
GTTCGATGCCGTGGCAGGCGCGCAGAAACGCCGGATCGCTGAACACGAGTTGAGGTGGCACGAGGCCGCGCTGCATCAGCCGCTGGGGACCGTATAGATCGGCGAGCACCGCCTCCAGCAGACGCGCGCGCTGGATCACGGCCAGCTCGATCTCGTTCCAAGTCGCCGCCGTGAAGACGAGCGGCATCAGGTCCAGATGCCAAGGCTGCACGTTGCGCGAGGGATCGGCGAACAGATCGTGGGCGATGCCGGTTTCGCGCACACGCGTATTGATGCGACTGATACGTTCCAGCCGCTGCTCGTGGGTCAGCGTCTGGAGGCCAGAGAGGATCGGCTGCCAGTGCGGCGCCAAGCTCCCGTCAGGCCTTATCAGCTCGTCGAAGGCGCCGGTTCGCATGTAGCCGGCGGTGATCGAAACATTGGGCGATTGGGGTGCAAGTGCTGGCATGCTCTGGCTGATCTCTTGTCGCTCCACCCGCACTCGGACTCAACGGTCGGAAACTCAACGATCGAGCTGCTGGCTTCAGGCTAGCCCCCGTTGCCGACTCGCGCCAGCCGTCCCCCTTCACCTGCGGGATTTAAGTTGCATTGCTACCACAGTGGCTGCCGCGAAGACACCCTACGCAAATCCAAGGTGAACGGAAAATCCGGGTGAATGCCGGCGCGCTTCGGACTGGCGGCAGCAGGTGTATGCCCACGGCCCTCGAAGCGCGAGAGGCGGCGGCCCTCAGCCTCGAAGGCATTGACCGGAAAAGTCTCGGAACTGCGGCCGCCGGGGTGGGAGACGTGATAGCGGCAGCCGCCGATGGAGCGTCCGGTCCAGGTGTCCATTACGTCGAACGTGAGGGGCACGTGCGGGGCGATGGTGGGGTGCAGCGCGGAGGGCGGTTGCCAGGCGCGGTAGCGCACGCCGCCGACTGTTTCGCCGAAGGTACCGGTTTCGACGAGCGGGATGGGATAGCCGTTGCAGGTGACGACGTGGCGGCCCTGGCTTTCCGACGTGACGCGGACCTGAACGCGTTCGAGCGAGGAATCGACGTAGCGCGCCGTGCCGCCGACCACGCCTTCCTCGCCCAGCACATGCCAGGGCTCGAGCGCCTGCCGGATCTCGACTTTGACGCCAGCGTGCGACATGCCGCCGAAGCGGGGAAAGCGGAACTCGAAGTGCGGCTCGAACCAGTCGAGGGCGACGGGGAATCCCGCCCGCTGCATGTCGTCGATCACGGCCTTGAAGTCGTTCCAGACGAAATGGGGTAGCATGAACCGGTCGTGCAGCGCGGTGCCCCAGCGGATCAGCGGCCGGCGATAGGGTTCCTTCCAGAACCACGCGATGAGCGCGCGCACGAGCAACTGCTGGGCGAGGCTCATGCGGGAATGCGGCGGCATCTCGAACGAGCGGAACTCGACGAGGCCCAGGCGGCCGGTCGGGCCGTCGGGCGAATAGAGCTTGTCGATGCAGATCTCGGTGCGATGGGTGTTCCCGGTGCTGTCGGCTAGCAGAATTCGGAAAATCCGGTCGACGATCCACGGCGGCGTCTGGGCACCGCGCTCGAAGGCTTCCTCGAGCGCCAACTCCATCTCGTAGAGGCTGTCGTGACCGGCTTCGTCGATGCGTGGCGCCTGGCTGGTCGGACCGATGAACATGCCGGAGAACAGGTAGGACAGCGACGGGTGCTGCTGCCAGTAGGTGATTACGCTGGCCAGCAGATCGGGGCGGCGCAGGAACGGGCTGTCCGCCGGCTGCATGCCGCCGATGACGATGTGGTTGCCACCACCGGTGCCGGTGTGGCGGCCGTCGAGCATGAACTTCTCGGTGCCGAGACGGACCTGCCGCGCGTCTTCGTAAAGCGTGGTCGTGATCGCGACCAACTCTTCCCATGTCTTCGCCGGCTGGACGTTGACCTCTATGACGCCGGGGTCGGGCGTCACCTTGATGACGCCGATGCGCGGATCGTAGGGCGGGGCGTAGCCTTCGAGGCGGACGGTCTGGCTGGTCGTGCGTGCGGTTTCCTCGAGAGCAGCGAGCAATGCCGCATAGTCCTCGGCGTCGGCGAGCGGCGGCAGGAACACGCACAGGTGACCTTCGCGCGGCTCGATCGCGAGCGCGGTGCGCACCGAGCCCACCAACTCGTCGGTAATGCGGCGGCCCTCGGTCTGCGGCGTGAGCGTTACGGTTCGGCGCTGCTGACGCAGCGTCTCCCGGTCGGGCAAGGGCTCGCGCGGCTTGAACGGGTCGGCTTCCTCGACGTTGGGATAGTCGATCGGCGGCAGGTAGGGCAGCGAGCCGATCGGCAGGCGGAAGCCGATGGGGGAATCGCCGGGTTGCAGATAGAGACGTCCGCGCCGAAACGCCCAGCGCTCGGTCGCCCAGCGCCGGCCGCGGTCCTGCGTCTGCCACGCCTGCACGGGAAGGACGCAGCCCGTGGGCTTGCCGAGGCCGCGATCGAACACGGCGACGAGGCGGGCGCGCTCCCGGGGATCTTCGAGCTTGTTGGTCGCGGGATCGACGCCGATCGGCAGCTTCTGCTCGACGAGGGCGAAGTGGCCGGGATCCTCGTAGGCGGCAATCGGACTGTCGGTCGGCAGGCCTAGGTTGGCGCAGAGTGCCGAAGAGAATTGCTGGGCCTGCTCGATCGTGATGTTGCGGGGCGGGGCCTCGCGGTCGATCAGGGCGTCGTTCTCCCAGAGTGCCTCGCCGTCGGTGCGCCAGTAGACGGAATAGGACCAGCGCGGCAACTGCTCGCCCGGATACCACTTGCCCTGGCCGTAGTGCAGCATGCCGCCCTTGCCGAAACGGTCCCGCAGCCGGCGCACGAGGCTTTCGGCGAACAGTCGCTTGGTCGGGCCGACGGCGGCGTTGTTCCACTCCGGCGCGTCCATGTCGTCCACGGCGACGAAGGTCGGCTCGCCGCCCATGCTGAGGCGCACGTCGCCCGCCTGGAGCTTTTCGTCGACGGTATGACCGGCGGCGAGGATCGCCTTCCACTGCTCGTCGGTGTAGGGCTGCGTGACGCGCGGCGTCTCGCGGATGCGAACGACCTTCATCGAGAAGTCGAAGGAGACTTCCGCCTTGTCGTGCGCGCCGCTGATGGGTGCTGCACTCGACGGACTCGGCGTGGCGGCCAGGGGAATGTGGCCTTCGCCCGCGAGCAGGCCCGAGGTGGGGTCGAGACCGATCCAGCCAGCGCCCTCGACGTAGGCCTCCGCCCACGCATGCAGATCGGTGAAGTCGACGTCGGTGCCACCGGGGCCGTCGAGCGGTTTCACGTCGGGCTTCAGCTGGATGAGGTACCCGGACACAAATCGCGCGGCGACACCGAGCCGGCGCAGGATCTGGACGAGCAGCCAGCCGGTATCGCGGCAGGATCCGGAGCCGTTCTTCAGCGTCTCGTCGGGGGTCTGGACGCCGGGCTCCATGCGGATCAGGTATTTGATCTGGGTCGACAGAAGCCGGTTGAGATCGCAGATGAAGTCGAGGGTGACGCCGTTACCGACGCGGTCCATATCGCGCACGTAGCGGTCGAGCAGCGGGCCGCCGGCGGTCGGCTCCAGATACGGCTTCAACTCGGCGGCAAGGCCCGGCTCATAGGTGAACGGCCACTTCTGCGCGCTTTCCTCGATGAAGAAATCGAACGGATTGATCACCGCCATGTCGGCGACGAGGTCGACCGTGACGGAAAGCTCCCGTGTCTTCTCCGTCATCACGACGCGAGCAAGGAAATTGCCGAACGGATCCTACTACCAGTTCAAAAAGTGGTCTTTGGGGGTGACGCGCAGCGAGTAGGACAAAACGGGTGTGCGGCTGTGCGGGGCGGGACGCAGCCGGATCGTATGTGGCGCGAGGCTCACCAGCCGGTCGTATTTATAGGTGGTGGTATGCGTCAACGCGACGTGAAGGGTCATCCGGTCACCATGGTCTTGTCGAATACGGCGGCCGCGGCAATCACGACTGCTGCTGGTTCTGCTTCTGGCCCGACTTTCGGCCGATCTGGCGCTTCGCCGTGCCCGTGTCGCCCTGACTTTGCGACTGGCTTTGCGACACGCCCGACGGTTCGCCTCGTAGTTCTGGCACAGTCGGCCGAAAGAATGCGCCGTCGATCACGGAAGTCAGTGAATTCAGGGTTGCCTGGACCCAGTCGTTGAACTCGTGCAGCCGCGCGGAAAGCGCCTTGTCGCGCCCTGCGGCCTGCAGACCCTCCATCATCACTTCGCACGCTTCGAGCCCGCGGTTGGCGGCCGA
>CAMDMH010000432.1 GCA_945901835.1 Devosia equisanguinis
GCTGCCCGACCGCCAGCCGTTCCGTCTGGAACCGCTGCAGCGCATCGGCGACGGAGGTCTCCTCGTCGAGCGCTGCCACCATCGACTGCACATCCTCGGCGGCCTTGATCACACCCGCCGCCACGTGCGGGCGCGCCACGAACGCAGCGTCGCCGATGATGGCCACACGGCCCGTCGCAACCCGGCTCGACTCCAGGTCGTAGATCGGCTGCAGGAACGACTGCGGCGACAGCGCCACCGCTTCAGCGTACTCGGGCGCAAGCAGACGGTCTGCGGCCCGGCCGAGCTCGGCTCGGATTTCCGGACGGATCAGAGGCGGCGGTATCGAGATCTCGTGCACCCGCCCCGTAGCGTCGGTCAGAAGCCGCGCCAGTTGGCGCTCGTCTGCCGGCCGGTACCAGATCATGTTCCAGCGAAGATTACCGGGCGTCATGTCGTCGTTGGGCCCAGTGACGGGATAGCCGAGGAACTGTTCGCCGGGCGGAAGGCCGAATGCCATCGTCCAGAATGTCCGCGCGTGGGTCTCTCGCGAAAATAAGCGCTCGTCGATCAGGCTCCGCCAGCCCACGTAGCCCGTGTATTCGAGGCGCGCCTCGGGAAAGAACTGCTGGCGAACCGTCGAGCGGATGCCGTCTGCTCCGATCACGAGATCGGCTTCGATGTGTCGCCCGTCGGCAAACTCGACCCGCGGCAATTCTCCGGTCACATCGATCCGCTTCAGCTCCATCCCGGAATGATATCGCGCATCGGCAAACCTCGCCCGCAGCAGACGGTGCACTCGCTCCCACGACGTAACCGTCTGCGGACACGAAAGCCGCAGCAGCTCGCGACCTTGCCCGTCGAGGAGGATGCGCTGATCGACGGCTACGCCGACCTCGCCGATGTCGCCGATTCCGGCCGCCGCCAGCGCCTCGCGCAATTCAGGCTGAGCCACGATCCCCGCGCCACGTCCGGCAAGCTCCCCCGCCGACCGCTCGTAGACGTCCACATGCCAGCCGTGCCGCTCCAGCAGCAGAGCTGCAAACAATCCACTGATCGAGCCGCCGATGACGATCGCGCGGCGGCTTCCCATCTGCTGCATCCCTGGACTTCCATTCGTGCCGGTATGTGGCCGGTTATGTGGCCCCGCATGTTTCCAAGCGCATGCTTGCAATAGCGGTCAAGCGGGTTAAAGACGACCCGCGTTATGGCATAGTGTGGCAGCTCCCGCACGGCGATACCGCGCACTCGCGACGAGGTGGACGGAAGACATGGCGATGGCCCGGCGCATCCTCACCGCATCAGCCATGCCCCGCGCCAGCGCCGCAATCGCTGCCGCTTGGCTCTGCATCGCTTGGAACGCCCCGGTCGCCCGATCACAACAAGCCGCTGCCACGGCCAAGCCCGCTGCGGCCTCGTGCGAGCTGACCGACGGCGAGGACCGGACCGTTACGCGCATCATCGACGGCGAGACGCTTCTCCTCGACGGCGGTTCGGAAGTGCGCCTGATCGGCGCTCTCGCCCCGCGCGCGTTCGACAGCGCAGGCGAGGCCACCGACTGGCCGCTCGCCGACCGCGCCCGCGAAGCACTCGAGCAGATGGCTACGGGCCGTACGGTCCGCCTCGCCTTCGCCGGCCGGCGCACGGACCGCTACGCCCGCCTTCTCGCGCATGTTTTCGCCGGTTCGGGAAGCGACCGCCTCTGGCTGCAAGGCGAGTTGCTGAAAAAGGGGCTGGCTCGCGCCTACGCGATCGAAGGCAACACGACCTGCCTCGCCGAGCTCGTGGCACACGAGACGGTCGCACGAGAGCAGGCCACCGGACTGTGGGCCGAGACGATCTATTCCGTGCGCTCGGCCGACGACGTGACCGCGCTGCTGCGCCTCGCTGGAACCTACCAGATCGTCGAAGGCAAAGTCTCGAACGCGGCGGACGTGCGCGGCACCCTGTACGTCAACTTCGGCGAGGACCGGCGCCAGGACTTCACGGTCGTCGTCCGCCCGCAGGCCCGCCGCGCCATGATGGCGGCGGGCATGAAGCCGGAGGAACTGAATGGCCGGAGTATCCGGGTCCGCGGCTGGATCGAACGGCGCGGCGGACCGATGATCGAGTTGGCCCACCCCGATGCGCTGGAACTGCTCGCTCCTGGTGCGGAAGATGCCGAACCTGGCGTCCCCCGCGAGGATGCCTCCAGTACGACGAGCCGCCGCCGCACCCGCCGGCCGCCACGACAGGATTCGCAATAGCGAGCCCGACGACACCGATTAAGACGACGAAAGAGCCCGGCCGCGCGAGGCAGCCGGGCTCCAAGATTTTCAGTGCAGCGAGATCCGATCAGGCGGCCTTGGCGTCGCCTTCGGCTTCGACCTCGACCTCGACCGGCTCGGCCGTCTCCGTCGCGCGGCGCCCCATGGCGCTCTTCGCGAGCACCTCGGTAATGCGCTGCACGGCGCCGCGCTCATCCATCCGAGCAACGGCCGCGATTTCGCGCACCATCCGGTCGAGAGCCGCCTCGTAGAGTTGCCGCTCGGAATACGACTGCTCCGGCTGGCTCTCCGAGCGATACAGATCGCGAACGACTTCCGCGATCGAGATGAGATCGCCGGAGTTGATCTTCGCTTCGTACTCCTGCGCGCGGCGGCTCCACATCGTGCGCTTGACGCGGGCCCGCCCCTTCAGAGTCTCCATCGCCTTGCTGACGATGCCGTCTTCGGCGAGCTTGCGCATACCGACCGTCTCGAGCTTGCCGGTCGGCACCTTCAACGTCATCTTGTCCTTCTCGAACTGGATCACGAACAGCTCGAGCGGCATGCCAGCGATTTCCTGCTCCTCGATCCCGATGATCCGGCCGACGCCGTGGGCGGGATAGACGATGGTCTCGTTGATCTTGAAGCCATGACGCGCGGTCACGACCTTCTTGGGACCACCGGCCAGGGCGCCGGCGACCTGCTGCTGACGCGCATCTACCGCCTTCTGGGCGATGTCGCGCGGGCTGGCCGGACCAGCCGAACCTGCAATCGGCGAGCCGCCCGCGGGGAACGACCGCATCGCCGGCTTCGGCAGTGCAGACGGAACAGTCCGCGCCGCGCTGTGCGATACGCCGAATTGGACGGGCCCCGAACGGAACGGCGGAGGCGCGACCTTCCCCGGCTGGGCGACAGCGGGACGGGTAGCTTGCGCGACCGCTGGCTTGACGTCGGGAAGCTTCGCGGCGGCGATCGGTGCAGCAGCCTTGGCCGGCGCAGCCGCTTGAACGGCCGGAGCGACGATCGGCTTGGCCGCCAACGGCGCCATGGCCTTCGGTGTGGCGGGCCCGGCCTTTACGACGGGCTTCACCGCCGGAGGTGCAGCCGAAGCGATGGCCTTCTTGTCGACCGCCTTATCGGCTGCCTTGGGAGCAACCTTCGGCACCGGCTTGGACACCGGCTTGGAAACGGACTTGGACTCTGGCTTCGAGACTTTCGCAGGGGTCGACGGAGCTTTCACGGCATGCTTCGAATTCGAAACGGACTTGTTCGCAATGGGCTTTGCCGGCATCTTCACCTCCGCTGGCTTCTTGGTCGCTTTGGCGGTTACGGGTTCGATCTTCCTGGCAGGTTTGGCTGTAGCCGCAGGCCTGGACTTGGGCTTGCTCTTGGCCAGAGACTTGGTGGTAACCTTCTTCTTCTGTGCCATTGCGCGTCTCACTCTCTCGCGTCACTTACGCTTGCAACACCATAACGAACGCGCCCGGATAGCGCATACGCAAGCCGACGCCCCCTGCAAAGGCACCGGCAACAAAGATACCAGTCACGCCGATCAGTAATCGGCGCGCCGGCGATGCTGGCCAACGGCAAGCCTCCCCTCGCAGCAACGACTAGTTGCTACGCTGCTTGACATCGCATTGTTTGCTATTGGAATAATCGCTCAGCAAACGAGTTGCGAAGATTCGCACTCCTCACGAACCCGCCCGCGCGAACGACCGATGTTCTTCTTTCGTTTCAACCTCGGCATCGAAGGGACCATAACACAAACTTCATGTGAAATAAAGAGGCCCCGAGCTCCCGTGTGCGCCAAGACATTAATCCGGCAGGGCCAACGAAGCCCCAACACGGACGAAAACCGACGAAAATTTGATATAAATCAAATCTAAAGCCGAGGTCGCAGAAAATTGCGCAGGACACACAATAACTGTTGCGGACCCAACCTTTCGGCGCTAGCCCGCGTTTCTCACCATGGATGACGACATCGGGCCTCCGAATCAGGGAAAGTTGTTTCG
>CAMDMH010000433.1 GCA_945901835.1 Devosia equisanguinis
TACCTGATCAAGATCGCCAACGGCAAAGTCACGAGGATGTGAGCACTTGGCGGCGGTGTCAGTCCCTCCGGTTCTGACACCTTGGTCACCGGCTCTCCATCACCAAGACCACGTTGGGTCGCGGCCAGTGGCCTTGACCCAACCTACGACATGAATTGACTTCTCCCATTTCGGACTCCGCTTGGTGTCAGACCCGAAGGGGCTGACACCACTTTACGCTCGGGGCGAAAACGCGCTTGGACCAGCTCTTTCAGCATTGCCTCAACGCGCTCATGCTCGGCGGCACATATGCCCTTCTCGGGATCGGTCTGACGCTGATTTTCGGTATCATGCGCGTCGTGAACTTCACGCACGGCGAACTCTACGCGTTCGGTGCCTACTGCATGTATGCTCTGGTCGTGCCGGTGGGGATGAATTTCTTCCTCGCGCTTTTGCTCTCGATGGTCCTCGGTGCGATGCTGGGTGCGGTCATAGAGATGCTCCTGCTCGGCCGGCTGCGCGGCGCGGACATCGACACAACCATGCTGGTGATGATCGGCGCGTGGATCGCGATGCAGAACACCGAGCAGTTGATCTGGTCGGGCGTGGCGCTCTCGGTGCCCAATCCCTTCCCCGCAGCACCCCTGGTGGTCGGGCCGTTGTCGGTCTCGTGGCTCCGCGTTTTCGTGCTGTTCACGGCCCTGGCGCTGATCGTTGCCGCCTACGCGGTGGTGAACCGGACGAAGCTCGGCAAGGCGATGCGGGCGACTTTCCAGGACCGTGAGACCGCCGCGCTGATGGGCGTTCGCATCGACCGCATGCACACCGCGACGTTCGCGCTCGGCTCGGGCCTCGCGGCGGCAGGCGGTGCACTGCTAGGCCCCGTGTTCGTGGTCGCCCCGACGATGGGCGATCTCGCAGCCGCCAAGGCCTTCGCCATCGTGATTCTCGGCGGGCTCGGCAACATCGCGGGGGCGACCATCGGCGGGTTCATCCTCGCGTTCGCCGAGGAACTGGGCGCCGGCTACATCTCGTCGGGGTATCGCGATGCGATGGGCTTCGTACTCATCATCATCATCCTGCTGGTCAAGCCGACCGGCCTCTTCGCACAGAGGGAGCGCATCGGATGATGCAGTATTTCCCTCAGGCGTTCCTTGCCTTCCTCGTGTCGGTGCCGCTGTGGCTGACCGATTCCTATATGCTGCACATCCTGATCACGACCGGCATTTTCATCATCGCCGCGATGAGCCTCAATCTGCTGCTCGGCTATACGGGGCAGCTGTCGCTCGGACACGTCGCGTTCTTCGGTATCGGCGCCTACGGGAGCGCGCTGACATCGCTCGGCTTCGAGATCACGCTGCCCGGTGGCTTTGCCGTGTGCATCACGCCAAAGCCCGTGTGGTTCGCGATGCTCGTCGGGATCGCGGCGGCCGCCTGCACGGGCTGGGCGATCGGAAAGCTCGCGTTTCGCGTGCGCGGGGCTTACTTCGTGATCGTGTCGATCAGCTTTGCCGAGGTCGTCCGGCTCGTCGCGGTGAACTGGGTCGAGCTGACGCAAGGACCGATGGCGCTCAACAACATCCCGGTGCTGCGGCTCGGCTGGGGCAGCGCGGAAATCGCATTCTTGAGAAAGCCCGCCTTCTACTGGCTGGTGCTGGCGGTCGCCACGGTTTGCTTCATCATCATTTCCCGGCTGGTGTCGTCGCGCGCGGGACGGGCGATGATCGCGCTGCGCGAGAACGAGCCGCTGGCGATGTCGGTCGGCGTCGACGTCACGCGCTATCTCGTGCTGGCGACGATCGTCTCGGCGGCTATGGCTGGTGCAGCCGGCGTGCTCTACACGCACTACATCCGCATCGTCGACCCGGATATCTTCCTGTTCGTCTATACGGTCACGATGGTGATCATGGTCGTGACGGGCGGCAAGGGTACGCTTGCGGGGCCGATCGTGGGCGGCTTCATCTTCGGGCTGATCCCCGAGGTCCTGCGCGCCATGGCGATCAAGCCCGAGGTGCAGTGGATCGTCTACGGCGTCGTCATGGTGCTGGTCGTGTACTTCCTGCCGATGGGCATCGTGCCAGCTTTGCGAAACTGGTGGAATTCGCGCAAGGCCGACGCAGCGACGGCAGCATCGCGCCCGGGGATGGGGAGTGCCGGCCAATGACCGACACGACGCCAGCCTTGCTTTCGGTCGATAAGATGTCGATCCGTTTCGGCGGGCTGCTCGCCGTGTCGAGCATGACGTTCGGCGTGCGCGAAGGCGAGGTGCTTTCGCTGATCGGACCGAATGGCGCCGGCAAGACCTCCGCTTTCAACGCCATCACCGGCTATCTGCAGCCGTCGAGCGGCGACGTGATCTATAAAGGGCAGCGGATCAACGGCCTCAGCCCCGATGCGATCTCGCGGCTCGGCGTCGTGCGATCCTTCCAGAAGACGAGTTTGTTCGGTGGGCTTTCCGCCTTCGAGAACGTGCTCGTCGGGTTGCACAAGCGCTCCACGCAAACCCCGCTCGCGATCATACTCGGCCTCGCGCGGGTGCAGGCCGACGAGCGGCGTCTCGAAGATGGAGCCCGCGAGGTTCTCGATTTCGTCGGCATTCTGCCCCGCGCGCAGGAGCAGGCCGCTTCGCTGCCCTACGGCAAGCAGCGGTTGCTCGAAGTTGCCATCGCACTTGCTGCAGACCCCAAGATCCTGCTGCTCGACGAACCGGTCTCCGGCATGAACCCGGCGGAAAAGGCGAGCTTCGTCGAGACCATTTCGCGCATCAGAAAGCGCGGTATCACCGTACTCCTGGTGGAGCACGACATGCGCACGGTGATGGGCGCGTCGGATCGGGTGATCTGCCTCAACCAGGGCACGATCATCGCGGACGGCACGCCGGAGGAGATCCAGCGCAACAAGGACGTGATCAAGGCCTATCTCGGCGAGAGGTCGAGCCATGCTCGTCGTTGAAGGACTGCAGTGCAACTACGGCAAGGTGCAGGCGGTGCGCTCGCTGTCGATCGAGGTCCGGGCGGGAGAGCTCGTGGTTCTGATCGGTGCCAATGGTGCCGGCAAGTCCACCACGCTCAAGACGATCTCGGGACTGGTCAAACCTGCCGCCGGCAGCATCAAGCTCGAGGGTCGGGACATCACGGGAGCGGCTCCGCACGAGATCCTGCAGCTCGGCATATCGCATTGCCCCGAGGGGCGGCGAGTGTTCCCGCACATGACCGTGCGCGAGAACCTCGAGATGGGCTGCTACCTGCGCACCGACACCCAGGCCATCGCCGAGGACATGGATAGCATGCTGGCGCGCTTCCCGATCCTGAGGCAGCGGCAGGACCAAGCGGCGGGCACCTTATCGGGCGGAGAGCAGCAGATGCTCGCGATCAGCCGCGCGCTGATGTCGCGGCCAAAGCTCGTGCTGTTCGACGAACCTTCGCTCGGACTTGCGCCCAACATCGTAGACGCTACGTTCGACATCATCCGCCAGGTCCGCGCCGACGGCGTGACGGTCATCATGGTCGAGCAGAATGCCTTCGCGGCGCTGGATCTGTGCGACCGCGCCTACGTGCTCGAGCAAGGGAGCGTGACGCTGACGGGCACTGGTGAGGAACTCCTCGACAACCCGCACGTCCGGAGCGCCTATCTTGGAATGTAGTTTCAGCTTGGGATAAGAAGGCTGGGGCGCGATGTTTCGCTGCCGGCATGACGAAGGAGACGAAGCATGAGTACGACACCAGCCTACGACACCCTGCTGCAGGGTGGCCACGTCATCTGCCCCGCATCCGGCATCGACGGAGTGATGGACATCGCGATCGCGAACGGCCGGATCGCAGCGGTCAAGAAGGACATCCTGCCGTCGTCGGCGAAGTCGGTGGTCGACGCGCGCGGGAAGCTCGTCATTCCCGGCATGATCGACACGCATGCCCACGTCTACAAGTACGTGACCGGCCGGTTCGGGCTGGATGCCGACATGTGCGGCGTGGACAGCGGCGTGACGTGCCTGATCGACCAGGGTGGCCCGTCGTGCATGACGCTGCCGGGCTTTCGCCATTTCATCGTCGAGCCCGCCAAAACGCGCGTGGTCGCGTTCATCTCGGCCTATCTCGTGGGCGGTATGGAGGGCCACTACTATCCCGATCTCTACGCGCCCAACCTGATGGATCAGGCGGCCACGGTGAAAGCCGCCAAGGCGAACGCTGACCTCGTCAAGGGCGTGAAAGGCCACGCTGAGATCGGCGGCTTCGCCCGATTCGGCACGCAGGTCATCG
>CAMDMH010000434.1 GCA_945901835.1 Devosia equisanguinis
GGCCGACGGTATAACTGGTCGCTGGAGCTCGATCTCACCATCCTCGCTCGTACAATCCGTGCGGTGCTGTTCGCGAAGAACGCTCATTGAAAAATGAGCGGGGCACGTGTCTGATCAGTGTCGAAATGAAATAGCATCTCAGAATCGCGGGGCCGGGTCGTGAGATCCGGCCTTCGTGCGTTGTGTGCGGGCGAATTGCAGCAGGGGCGGCCTGACTGCTTGCGGTCGGTGCCGGGCTGCCACACTATCTGCGTCTCGCAGGAGCCGCGCTCGGCTCCCGGAGATAGTGACAGGGATGGTGCGGGAAGCATGGGCGATCATCACGAGCCAGAGGGCTGGATCGGCGCGCGGTTGAAACGCAAGGAAGATGCGCGGCATCTCGCGGGCGCGGCGCAGTTCGTCGCGGATATCCGCCTACCCGGCATGAAGGACGTGGCGTTCGTCAGGTCGCAGGTGGCACACGGCAACTTGCGCGGTATCGAGAAGCCAGCCGACAAAGCGGCACACGTGTTCACGTTCGCCGATCTCGGCGCGGTGAACGTGCTGCCGGCCGGGCCTGAAATGCCGAACTTCAAGATCGGGCCTTATCCGCCGCTTGCGATGGATCGCGTGCGCTTCGCGGGCCAGACGGTTGCGGCGGTCGTGGCGGCCACGCGGGCGGAAGCGGAGGACATCGCCGATCGCGTCATCGTCGATATCGACGAGTTGCCGGCCGTCGTCGACTGCATGGCGGCGATGCAACCGGGCACGCAGAAGCTGTTCGAGCATTGGGCCGACAATTCCTACATCACGTCGAGCATCTCGGAAGGGGATATCGCGCGCTCGGCTGCCGCGCCGATCCGCGTGCGGCGGCAGTTCCGCATGAATCGGCAGGCGACGGTGACGCTGGAAGGACGGGGTGTCGTCGCGCACTGGGACAGGCGGCTCGAGGAGCTTGTCGTCCATCTCTCGACACAGGGTGCGCACGTGATGCGCATCGGCATCGCGCAGTCGCTGGGATTGCCGGAGCACAAGGTGCGGGTGATCGCGCCGGATGTGGGTGGTGGCTTCGGCGGCAAGAACCGGCTGATGCCGGAAGAGGTCGCGGTGGCGGCGCTCGCCATCAAGTGCGGTCATCCCGTGCGCTGGATCGAGGACCGACGCGAGCATCTGATCGCCTCGGTGCACGCGCGCGATCACACCTATGATCTGACAATATCAGCGGAGCGCGACGGGACGCTGATCGGCGTCGAAGGGGATGTCTACGTCGATGCCGGCGCTTACGCGCTGTGGCCGACCGGCTCGTTCATGGAAACGAGCATGGCCGCACGCAACCTGCCGGGGCCTTATCGCATCAAGGCGCTGAAGGTGAACACCTGGACGGTGGCGACCAACAAGGCACCGATGGGGCCGTATCGCGGGGTCGCGCGACCTGGCGCATGTTTCGCGATCGAGCGGCTGGTGGACGAAGTGGCGCGCGAGATCGGCCATGAGGCGTTCGATCTCAGACGCCAGAACATTGTGACAAAGGCGGAGCTGCCTTACACGACCGTAGGCGGTATGACGTTCGACACCGGCGACTACGTGGCTTCGCTCGACATGGCGCGCGATCTGATCGGCGAGGCTGCGATCCGCAAGCGACAAGACCAAGTTGAGAAAGACGGCCGCGCGATCGGCGTCGGCTTCGCTTTCTACTCCGAGCAGAGCGGTCACGGCGCGGCGGAGTGGATGAAGCGGAAGGGCCGGATCATTCCGGGTTATGAGTCGTGCAACGCGCGGATGATGTCGGACGGCTCGGTCATCATGGCGGTCGGCACGCAGTGCTTCGGCCAGGGGCACGATACAACGTATGCGCAGATCGCGGCGCACGAGCTCGGCATCGATCCGTCCCTGATCACGATCCGCTACGGCGACACCTCCACGACACCGATGGGCTTCGGCAGCTTCGGCTCGCGTTCGATCGTGTTCGCTGGTGGTGCGGTGGCGCATGCGGGACGGCAAATCGCTGATAAGATCAAGAAGATCGGGGCGCATCTGATGCAGGGGGACCCTGCCTCGGTACGTATCGAAAATGGTCTGGTGCATGCGTCCGCCGATGGCGTGGCCGCATCGATCCCGATCGCTGAAGTGGCGCGTGCGGCCAACATCCGGCAAGAGCTGCTGCCAGCAGGAATGAGCCCGCTGCTCGAGGTGACGTCGACATACGAGCCGCGCGATTCCGCCGGCGTGTTTTCGTATGGTACGCACGCGGCTGTCGTAGCGGTTGATCCCGATACGGGCGTCGTCGAGATACTCGACTACGCGATTTCGGAGGATTGTGGCACCGTGATCAATCCGATGATCGTCGATGCGCAGGTGCAGGGCGGTATCGCGCAAGGTATCGGGACCGCGCTCTACGAGGAGATACCGTTCTCGCTGGAGGGCCAGCCGCTGGCGACCACGTTCGCGGACTACCACGTGCCCGGCGCGCTCGAGGTGCCTGCCGTTCGCGTAGGCCATCTCATGCATCCGGCCGAGGGGACGGAGTACGGTGTGAAGGGCGTCGGCGAAGGGGGCGCGATCGCACCACCGGCAGTGCTCGGCAATGCCATCGCGGATGCCTTCCGTGCAATCGGAGCTCAGCCCAACGAGACACCGATGACGCCGCGCCGGGTATCGGATGCGGTTGCCGCTGCACGTGCCGCCAAGGAGGTGCGCTGATGAAGTCCGCACCGTTCGATTATCAGAAGCCCGTTTCGGTCGCCGACGCTTGCAAGCGTTTAGCCGGTGGCGCTGGAGCGGCTGTAGCAATCGCCGGCGGGCAATCGCTCGTGCCGCTGCTCGCGCTTCGGATGGCGCCGGCAGAGTCGCTCGTCGATCTAGGCCGGATCGCAGCGCTGGGCGAGTTCGCGACGACGGCCGAAGGCGTTCGCATCGGCGCGGGCGTCACGCACGCTGCCATCGAGGACGGCAAGGTGCCCGATCCGACCGCCGGCCTGTTGCAGCGCGTTGCCGGCGGTATCGCCTATCGCTCGGTGCGCAATCACGGCACCGTCGGAGGCAGCGTCGTACTCGCCGATCCGGCTGCGGACTGGCCCGCGTGTCTGCTTGCGCTGCGCGCTACGGCGCGGATTTCCAGCGTCGGCGGCGAGCGGGTCGTGACGATGAACGACCTGCTTGTCGGGGCCTACACGACGTCGCTCGTGGTCGGCGAGGTCATCACGGCGTTCGATGTGCCCGCGCTGCCGCCCGGCTCGCGTTGGGGATATCAGAAGGTCGTGCGGAAGAGCGGTGCGTTCGCGATGTCGATCGGGTGCGTGGTCATGCGACCAGGTGCTGGAGCGGTGGTCGTGCTCGGCGGAACGACTTCGCGCGCGGCGCTGATGCCGGAAACAGAGAAGGCGGTCGGGGCGGACGAGGCGGCGCTTCGAGCGGCGATCGCGCGTGATCTCGCGGGTGTGCAGCCTGATGCGGACGACTACATCAAGCGGTTGCATACGGCGACCGTGTTGAAGGCAATCCGGGAGGCGCAGGCGTGAGGATAGCGAAGGTTCGCGGCGAGGCCGCGACTGGGGCTAGCCCCAGACCCCATTGGCGGGACACCCGCCAAACCGCCCGTTTTTTGTCTCTCGGCGTGGAGCGCCATTATGAAAGCTAAGGTCTCGTTGGTGCTCAATGGAGAGAGCGTGTCGGCCGAGATCGAGCCGCGGGAGACGCTCGCCGACTTCATTCGCGAGGGCCGAGGGCTGACCGCGACGCATCTGGGATGCGAGCACGGCGTGTGTGGCGCCTGCACCGTCGAGGTCAATGGGCTGACGACGCGGTCGTGCCTGTGTCTCGCAGTCAAAGCCGACGGCTCGGATGTGAAGACGCTCGAAGGGCTTGGCTCCGATCCCGTCATGATCGTGCTCAAGCGCTGGTTCCACGACGAGCACGCGCTGCAGTGCGGCTTCTGCACGCCGGGAATGCTGATGACGGCGCGGGATATTCTGTCGCGGCATCGCGCGCCTGATGCGGGCACGATCCGCAAGGAACTTTCCGGCCAGCTTTGCCGCTGCACCGGCTACGCAAACATCGTCAAAGCGATCGAGGCGGCGGGGAAGGAACTGGCGCAATAGGCTGGCGCAATAGAATTGACATGGTCGCCTTGGCCGCGACGGTGGCGAGATGCGCGATAAGCTTCCCGAGAGCTGGATCGAGCGCCTTCCGATCGATGATGCGGAACACGGTCGAGAACGAGTGATACCGTCGGCCCTAAGTTCCTATTCGTGGAATC
>CAMDMH010000435.1 GCA_945901835.1 Devosia equisanguinis
TACCGCTCCAAGAACAAGCAGAAGCCGAACTTCTCCGAGCCCGCCGCCATGGTCGCGTTCCGGCAGGAATGCCGCGCCTATGCGCAAAAATGGCTCGACGTGCAGCGCGAGGAATTCAAGCGCCTCGGCGTCGAGGGCGATTGGGATCACCCGTATACGACGATGAGCTTTCCGGCCGAAGCGCAGATCGCGCGCGAGCTGATGAAGTTCGCCGCCAATGGTCTGCTCTATCGCGGCTCGAAGCCGGTGATGTGGTCGGTGGTCGAGAAGACCGCGCTGGCCGAGGCGGAGGTCGAGTATCACGACTATCAGAGCGATATGATCTGGGTGAAGTTTCCTGTAACTGGACAACTGCAAGACGCGAGCCTGGGCTTCCGCGCGATCGGCGAAGGAGTTCCACGGAAAACGATTGTAGGTGCGGCTCGGAACCCGGCGCTTCATGGTGCGTCGGTCGTAATCTGGACGACGACTCCTTGGACGATTCCAGGGAATCGCGCGATCTCGTTCTCTTCGAAGATCGTGTACGGTGTGTATGAAGTTACTCAGGCGCCGGAAGGTAACTGGGCAAAGGTCGGCGACCGCCTAGTGCTAGCAGACAAGCTTGCGGCTGACGTTATGAAGTCAGCTAAAGTAGAAGCATTCGAAAAGCGCGGGTTAGTGACAGGTGCAGATCTGGAAGGGTTGATCTGCGCTCATCCTCTGGTCGACCCGGATGGAGACGACTATGATTTTCGTGTCCCCCTCCTCGATGGCGATCACGTCACGGACGACACCGGCACGGGCTTCGTGCACACGGCGCCTGGTCACGGCACGGACGACTACAAGATCTGGATGGACAACCAGTTCGCGCTGCGTCAGCGGGGGATCGTCACCGACATTCCCTTCACGGTCGACGGCGACGGCGTGCTGACCGAGGAAGCACCGGGCTTTACGGGCAAGCGCGTGCTGAAGGAGAACGGCGACAAGGGCGACGCGAACGACGCGGTCATCAAGGCGCTGAGCGAGGCTGGCGCATTGATCGCGCGCGGACGGCTGAAGCATCAGTATCCGCATTCCTGGCGATCGAAGAAGCCGGTGATCTATCGCAACACGCCGCAGTGGTTCATCGCGATGGACAAGGGGTTTGGTTCGGTGTCTGACCCTCCGGGTCTGACACCGTCCACGACATCAGCGGCAGTGCTTGGTGTCAGACCCGGAGGGTCTGACACCGCCTCGAACGCCGGGACACTCCGCCAAGTCGCGCTGGTGGCGATCGAGGCGACGGAGTGGGTGCCGGCGTCGGGGGAGAACCGCATCAACGGGATGATCTCGCAGCGGCCGGACTGGGTGATCTCGCGGCAGCGCGCGTGGGGTGTTCCGATCACGGTGTTCGTGCACAAGGACACCGCTGAGGTGATCCCCGGTGCGCAATTCGCGAAGTCGGCAGAGCTGATGGATCGTATCGTCAAGGCGATGCGCGAGAAGGGGGCGGATGCTTGGTTCGAGGCGGGCTCGAAGGACAAGTTCCTCGCAGGTCTCGTCGATGATCCCGCGCAGTGGGAGCAGGTGACCGACATTCTCGATGTGTGGTTCGATTCCGGTTCCACGCACGCCTATACGCTGGGCGACCCCGAGCACTTCCCGTCGCTGTCGGGCGTGAAGCGCAAGGTGGAGGGCGGGAACGACCGCGTGATGTACCTCGAGGGCTCGGACCAGCATCGCGGCTGGTTCCATTCCTCGCTGCTCGAGAGTTGCGGCACGCGGGGCCGTGCGCCGTTCGACGTCGTGCTGACGCACGGCTTCGTGCTCGACGAGAAGGGGCAGAAGATGTCCAAGTCGCTCGGTAACGTCGTCGCGCCGCAGGAGGTGATGAAGGCGTCGGGTGCGGACATTCTGCGGTTGTGGGTGGCGGCCTCGGATTATTCCGACGATCTGAGGATCGGGCCGGAGATCCTGAAGTCATTCGTCGATAACTATCGCAAGCTGCGCAACACGCTGCGGTGGATGCTGGGCGCGCTCGCGCACTTCAAGGAGGCCGATCGGGTCGCGCACGACAAGCTGCCGGAGCTCGACCGGCTTATGCTGCATCGTCTGGCGGAGTTGGATGCAGAGATCCGCGCGGCCTATGCGGCGTACGATTTCCGCAAGGTGGTTTCGGCGCTGTCGCAGTTCATGAACACGGAGCTGTCGGCGTTCTATTTCGATATCCGCAAGGACACGCTCTATTGCGAGGCGCCGTCGAGCGCTGCGCGCAAGGCGGCACTGACGGTGGTAGAGGAATTGTTCCGCCGCACGTGCTCGTGGCTCGCGCCGATCATGTCCTTCACAGCAGAAGAGGCATGGGTGAGCCGGTATCAGGGCGACGACGCCTCCGTGCATCTGACGGTGTTCCCGGAGATCCCGAAGGCGTGGAACGATCCCGCGCTCGACGCACGCTGGGAGAAAATCCGGCGAGTGCGTCGCGTGGTGACGGGTGCGCTCGAGCTGGAGCGGGCGGGCAAGCGGATCGGTTCGAGCCTCGAGGCGGCGCCGGTGGTACACGTCGCGGATGCGGAGCTTCGTGTCGCGTTGGACGGCGTCGACTTCGCACAGGTGTGCATCACGTCGGGCATCACTGTGAAGAGTGACGCGGCGCCGGCTGGTGCATTTACATTGCCAGATGTAGCTGGCGTGGGCGTCTTGCCGGCGAAGGCTGCGGGCAAGAAGTGTGCGCGGAGCTGGCGCTATACGGATGATGTGGGTTCCGATCCCGAATATCCCGAGCTGTCGGCGCGCGACGCCGCGGCGATGCGCGAAATCGACGGGAAGGCGAAGGCGTAGGGCGGGTTAGCGAAGCGTAACCCGCCGACTGAAGCGACCGCCCACGGCGGGTTACGCAGCGCGGTGCACTGCTAACCCGCCCTACGGTGAACTACGGCACGGGGATCTTGGCGCGTTCGACGATCGGCTGCCACTTGGCGTAGTCGGCCTTGAGCTGCTTTTCGAGCGCTTCGCCCGCCAGATTGAGCGGCGTGACGCCGAGTTCCTGCAGCCGCTTGATCATCGACGCTTCCTTGGCGATCTCGGTGAGTTCCGTGGTGAGCTTGTCCGTGATCGCCTTGGGTACGCCGGCCGGCGCGATGAACGCGGCCGCCCAGGTGACATCGACGCCGGGGAGGAACTCGGCGAGGGCCGGCACATCAGGTATCACTGAATAGCGAGTCCCCGATGAAACCGCGAGCATCCGCGCGTTGCCGGCCTTCACCTGCTCACCGACCGTCGAATACTGGTCGCACGTCATCTGGATCTGGCCGGAGATGAGATCCTGCATGATCTGATTGGAGGCACGGTAGGGGACGTGCGCGAGCTTTGCGCCGGTCTGCTGTACGATCAGCTCCATGCACAAGTGCTGCGAGGAGCCGATGCCGGAGGTGCCATAGCTGTACTTGTCCGGGTTCGCCTTGATCAGTGCGATGAACTCCGGAACGGTCTTGGCCGGTAGGCTGGGGTGAACCGCCAGCACGTTGGGCTGGTAGGCGACCATTGCCAGCGCCTTGAGGTCCTTGAAGGGATCGAAGCCCAGCTTGTGCTTGTAGATGTGCGGCAGGATGAAAAGAGTTCCTGCCGATGCGACACCGAGTGTGTATCCGTCGGGCGTCTGCTTCGACATGTGAGCAATGCCGGTGCTTCCGCCGGCGCCTGTCTTGTTCTCGATGACGAACTACTTGCCCAGCTTGGCCGACAGCCGCTCGGAAAACAGGCGTGCCGCGACGTCGACGTTCCCGCCAGCCGCGAATGGCACCACGACGGTCACCGGCTTCGAGGGCCAGGGTTCCTGGGCGGTCGCTGCCTCTGCCACAGCGAGGACTGCGGCGAGCCCGGCCAAAATCGAACGCGCGATGCATTTCATAGGTGTCCCTCCAGGGTTTTCTGGCCATCTCATGTGACCGATTGCCGTCGATGTTAGCCGGCGGCGTGAGCCCGAGCCATGGATTTCGGGTGATTCGAGCGGCTCCGAGTGGGGGCGCTGCTTCAGCCAGTGCTTGCAGCGGCTTCCCCGGCGCGATACGGACGGGCCAGACGGATAATCACATCGAGGAGCGCCATGAAGCAGGCAGCATTTCGAATCATGGCAATGGCAGCGACGCTGATCGGTCTGCCGTTCGTGCCTGTCGAAGCACAGGGCTTTCCCGAGCGGCCCGTACGTATCGTCGTGCCGTTCCCGCCGGGTGGCGGCAACGACATCATCGTGCGCGCGATGACGGAGGACA
>CAMDMH010000436.1 GCA_945901835.1 Devosia equisanguinis
CCCCGACCTTTGGCTGCAAATCTGGCTTACCCCTTGCCATTTCCCGCTCCGCACACTAGAAGGCGCGTCATCTCACACGCGGACACTGCGTTCTGGCGGATCAAAAGCCCCGTCAGCACGCTCCGGTGGGCTCCCTCGTCGATACAACTCCACTTCTGGATTTGCCCCGACTTGGCATGCCTTCTCCGTCCGCGGCGGCAAACCGGAAAAGGAAGACCCCCATGCTGCCTATGTTCAACATGCGCCAGCTGCTCGAGGCTGGCGTGCACTTCGGCCACCAGACGCATCGCTGGAACCCGAAGATGCGCGACTATATCTTCGGCGCGCGCAACAAGATCCACATTCTCGATCTGACCCAGACCACGCCGCTGCTGCATCAGGCGCTGCTCAAGATCTCCGACACCGTCGCCGGTGGCGGCCGCGTGCTGTTCGTCGGCACCAAGCGCCAGGCTTCGGAAGGTATCGCGGAAGCAGCCAAGCGCAGCGCACAGTACTACATCAATCATCGCTGGCTCGGCGGCACGCTGACCAACTGGAAGACGATCTCGCACTCGATCCGCCGGCTGCGGCAGCTCGACGACACCCTGGGTGGCGACGGCGGCGGCCGCACCAAGAAGGAGCTGCTGAACCTGACGCGTGAGCGCGAGAAGCTCAACCAGGCGCTCGGCGGCATCAAGGAGATGGGCGGCACGCCCGACCTGCTGTTCGTGATCGACACGAACAAGGAGCAGATCGCCATCGCCGAAGCCCGCAAGCTCGGCATTCCGATCATCGCGGTCGTGGATACCAACTGCAACCCCGACGGCATCGACTTCCCGATTCCGGGCAACGACGACGCCGGCCGGGCGATCACGCTGTATTGCGATCTCGTGGCGCGCGCCGCCATCGACGGCATCGAGCGGGGCCAGGCCTCTTCGGGCATCGACATCGGCGCTTCCGACGCGCCGCCGGCCGAGGCCCTCGAGGGCAAGCCGGGCCGGTTCGTCGGCATCGAGGGCGCCCGCGGCGAAGCGGACGATCTCAAGCGGATCTCGGGCATCAGCCCGCGCATCGAGCTGCGTCTCAACGACTCCGGCGTGTTCCACTTCTGGCAGATCGCCGAGCTCGACGCCGACAACATGGCGCTGCTCGACCGTCAGCTCCGCCTCAAGGGCCAGATCGCCAAGGACAACTGGGTCGATCAGGCCAAGAAGCTGGTCGCAGCTGCGGCCGTCTGATTGCGCTCGCGGGAAAAATGGTGACAGCCACCTTTTTCCCGTCTGACTTCATCTCTTTGTCACTTGCCAAGGAAAATGGTGGCTGTCCCCATTTTCCCCTGGAGAAAGCATCATGGCAGCGATCAGCACGGCGATGATCAAGGACCTGCGCGAGCGTTCGGGCGCGGGCATGATGGACTGCAAGCAGGCGCTCGACGAGAACGCCGGCGACCTCGATGCCGCGATCGACTGGTTGCGCAAGAAGGGACTGTCGAAGGCCGCCAAGAAGTCCGGACGTGTTGCCGCCGAAGGCCTGATCGGCGCGATCGTCGTCGGGAACTCGGGTGCAGTCGTCGAGGTCAATTCCGAGACCGACTTCGTCGCGCGTAACGACAAGTTCCAGGACATGGTCCGCAAGATCACGTCGCAGGCGCCGGCCGCCAACGGGGATCTCGCCAAGCTGCTCGCCGCGAGCTATCCCGGCTCGAGCCAGACCGTCGAGGCGTTCGTGCAGGAAGCCATCGCCACCATCGGCGAGAACATGGGCGTCCGACGCACTGCGTCGATCGGCGTCGGCCAGGGCGTCGTCGCCGACTATCTGCACAACAAGATCGCCGACGGTTGCGGCAAGATCGGCGTTCTCGTCGCGCTCGAGAGCACCGGCGACAAGGCCAAGTTGCTCGAGTTCGGCCGCCAAATCGCGATGCATATCGCTGCAACGGCGTCGACACTCGTCGTCAATCAGGAAGAGCTCGACAAGGATGTCGTCGACCGCGAGCGTGCGATCTATGTCGATCAGGCCAAGGCCGAGCCGCGTAACGCCGGCAAGTCCGACGAGATCCTGGCCAAGGCCAGCGAAGGGCGCCTTCGTAAGGAGTTCTTCGGCAGCGTCGTGCTGACGCAGCAGGTGTTCGTGATCGACGGCAAGGCGACCATCGCCGAGGCGACGAAGGCCGCGGAGAAGGACGTCGGCGCGCCGATCAAGATCACGAAATACGTGCGCTACCAGCTCGGCGACGGCATCGAGAAGAAGGAAGAGGATTTCGCTGCCGAGGTCGCCAAGGCGGTCAAGGGCGGTTGATGCGGGGGTTGGACCTGCACACCTTAAATAACGAACGGCCGTCGGGCGATCCCCTTCGGCCGTTCTGTATTCAGTCCTCGCCCGCTTCGTCCGGGCGGAACTTGGTTTCGGGCTTGAGGCCCTTTTTCTTGTGCTGCTCCGAAATGCGGCCGTTCTCCAGCCAGTCACCCTTCACGGCACGTAGCGCGGCGGCGTCCCACTCCGGCAACCAGTCGCCGAGCGAGTAACCGAACCACGGCGGCTGGGGCTTCAAGGCGGGCAGGCCGAGTTCGTCCCAGATGCCCTTCGCCTTCTCCATGTACTCCTGTTTGGGCAGGGCGAGCGGCGGCATCGCCGACTTCATGGTGGCGTCGATCAGCATCGTCGAGTCGCGCTCGGTGCCGTGCTCGCGCTTGGGGCCGTGACCCTGGCCACGCCGCTCGAGCAGCTTCACGTCCTGTATGGGGTTCGAGCGGTAGGCGATGGCCCACCACACTGCGTCCATGTTGTCGGGGTCGATGTCCTCGTTCACGGCGACGGTGATCTTGCCGCAGTCGCCCTTGAAGAAGGCGGCCCCATAAAGCGCGCGCCAGACTTCGGTGTCGGGCATGTCGCGTCCGCATGTGACGATGGTGAGGCGGAGCAGGCCGGTCAGCGGTTCGTGGAGAGAGACTCGGCTGACGCCCTTGATGTTGAGGTCGTCGCGCAGGTGCTTGAGGAACAGCGGCTCGTAAGCCACGCGCTTGATGACGCTCGATTCCGATGGTGCAACCTGGCTCAGGTACGACGGCACGATCGCCTTCTTGCGATGCGTTATCGCGGTGACGCGCATCGGCATGTTGTATTCTTCGAGCGCGACGTGGCCGTGGCTCTCGCCGAACGGCGCTTCGGGCTCGACGTACTCGGTGTCGATCATCCCCTCGATGACGATCTCGCTTTCGGCGGGCACCATCAGGTCGACGGTCTTGCATTTCACCATCGCGATCGGGCCGCCCGCGAGGCCGCCGGCCACCGGCACTTCGTCGGCATCGAGCGGCAGCTTCTGCGGGCCCATGAACATCACCATAGGCGGTGCGCCCAGCACGATCGCGCAGGGCATCTCCTTGTCGCCGCGCTTCTGGTGGGCGACGTAGTGGCGATAGCCGCCGGCGCCGCCGACGCGCGTCGCCATGCGCACGACGAGACGGTTCGACGACTTCAGAGCGCAACGATAAGTGCCCATGTTGGCGGCGCCGTTGTCGGGATCCTTGGTGACGACGTTGGCGGCCGTGAGCGTCGGTGCGCTGTCGAAGCCGGGTGTCGAGATCGGGATCGGGAGGATGCCGAGGCCTTTGCCCTCGCCCATCAGGTCATTGCCGGTGTGCACGACTTCCTGGCAAGCAGCCTTCTCGACGATCACCGGCGGGATCGGGTGCGCGATCGCGTTGTCCCACCTGTCCTGGATCTTCTCGACGGGGGCATCCATGCCGACCGAGTAGACGGCGCGGTTGGCTGCGAGCGCGCCGACGACGACGGGCATGTCGTATTTGCGGCCCTTGCCGTCGACGATGTTGGTGAAGAGGAATGCTTTGCGTTCTTCCTCCTTCAGGCCGCCGACGAACTGCCAGCGCACGAGCGCGTGCAACTCGCTGTCCTTATCGATCTGGCGGTCGACGGTGACGAGCAGGCCGCGGGCCCTCAGCTCGTCGAGGTGTTCATGGAGGTCGCGATAGGCGCGCTTGGTGGACATGATAATCTCCGTAGGGCGGGTTAGCGCCTTTGCGCACAACCCGCCGGACATACAAGAAATGGCGGATTACGCTGCGCTAATCCGCCCTACAGATGTTCTCAGCCGAAGATCTTCGCCGCTAGGCCGCCGTTGATCGAGGCGACTTCATCGGGTTTGAAGCCGGCTTCGGTGATGATCTTCTGCGGCATCGTGAGATCGCCGATCGGGAACGGTGCGTCCGAGCCCATCATCATGCGGTC
>CAMDMH010000437.1 GCA_945901835.1 Devosia equisanguinis
CTCGCATCCTACGAATGGCGCTTCAATCGCCGCTTCGATCTGGCCAAGAACATAGAGCGCCTCGCCCGCGTTGCGGTCGCAACCGCGCCACGACCCTACCGGTCGATCGCCGCGGTCAGGCCGGCAGAGGTGATGAAGGGGTAATCACGAACACCCATGACCCGCATCGTCAGCTTCGAGGTCATCACCAATTCCGGACAGGTCGACACTCCGCCGATCGACCGCGATCTCGCGCAGTGGCATCAGGCCGTCGGCGTCGCTCGCCAGGCCTGCGCCCGCATCTTCCGTGACGGCGGCACCTCCGCTGACGCGATCCGCACCTTCGGGCGAGATACCTCCGGCCCCGCCGTGATCGACTGGAGCCGTGCCGTCACCATGATCGCCGAGAGCTTGTGCTCGACGCGGATCAAGCGTGCGGCCTGAGCACCGCAACTCGCCTTCACGTCCATCCCACCTCTTACCCCGGCCCTCTCCCGGCCGGGGCTTTTCCGCAAACGCCGCAACTTGCGCTTCAGCGCGATCGGCTCGACAGCCATGTCGGGACGAGGCCGCACACAAGCACCAGCGCCGATGTCGTCATCATCACGACGACGAGCGGCACGACGGACGTGGTTGCGACCATGCCGTAGATCTGCGCCGTCAATGCGCCGAGAAACATCTGCGTGAACACACCGAGGCCGGCTGCCGTGCCGACGCTCGACGGGACTAGGGCAATCGCTGCGGACTGCGCGGACGGCAATGCTATTCCCTGGGCCATCGTGATCAGGAAACCTGGTCCAAACAACGTCAGTGGCGTGATCACGCCCGCCAACAGCAAGCTCGATTGCAGTATGACGGCGACCATCAGCATGGTCGATCCGGCGAGTACCATCCGCTCGATGCCGACGCGACCGCCGATGCGGCTCGATATGATGTTGCCGGTCAGGAAGCCGAACGGAAATGCTAGGAAGTACATACCGTATTCGGCAGAGGAACGGCCGAGCTGTTCCTTCATGATCACCGCGACGGCAGCGGTCAGCGCAAAGAAGACGCCGCTCGAGAAACCGGACTGCGCCACGTAAGCCGCGAATCTCGCGTTGCGGAACGGCTCGATATAGCTTCGCAGGATGCCCACGCCGTCGAGTTTGCGGCGGGCACCCGTGTGAGTCTCGTGAACCATCCACCACGCGCCGGCCGTGATCACGGCTCCCAGAACCATCGCGAACACGAACGCCGCGCGCCAGCCGTAGAGGTCGATCAAAAAGCCACCCATCAGCGGCGAGATCATCGGCCCCAACGTGTAGAACATCGTCAGATAGGCGATTGCCTTGGCGAGCTGCGCCTGCCCGTAGGCGTCACGCGCGATGGTGCGGACGAGGGTTGTGCCGCAACCCGCGCCGACGCATTGCACGATGCGGCCGAGCATCAACATCGGCAAGCTCACCGTCGTCGCCGCGATGGCGCTACCCACGAGAAAGAGAACGAGGCCGCTCATCAGCACGGGGCGGCGGCCGTAGCGGTCGGCCAACGTGCCGTAAACCAGCGTCGACAACGACATCGCGAGAATGCCGATCGTGAAGGTGAGCTGCGCCATCGCGTCGGTCAGAGCGAATTCTGCCTTCACCGCCGGAATCGCCGGCAGGAACAGATGCACCGACAGCGGGCCGATCAGTACGATCGCGGCGAGGCAGAGGGCGAACAGGCGCGAGGGCATGTCGAATTCCGTAGGTCGGGCTGAGTGCAAACGAAGCCCGACATCGCTGCCGGTGCGTCGGGCTTCGCACTGCTCAACCCGACCTACGCCTTCCCTTAGAATTTAGCGAGAAGCCGTCACGCGCTCCAGCCACTCGACGAGCGCTTGGCGGTCGGCTGCGTCCGTGATGGTCTGCTCGGGCATCTTCGTGCCGGGAGTGTAGGCGTTGGGACCGATCTCGAACAGCCGCGCGATGGTCTCGCGGTTCCAGACGATGCCCATCTTCGGCAGAGCTTCCGAGTAGGCGTAACCGGTCGCGGTCCCGATTCTGCGGCCGAAGATGCCGTGCAGCGTCGGGCCCGCGCGATTGCCGTCGTCGGGCGAAAGCGTGTGGCAGGCCTGGCAGGCGCGGAATACGCGGGCGCCGCGTTCGCCCGATGCAACAGCTTCCGCGACTATATCGCGTTCTGGCAGCGCGCTGGTCAGTGCCTTGCCCTCGATGGCATCCCACTTACGGATCACGCGATCCGCGCCACCCGAGATCAGCGTGCGGCTGTCGGTGTCGAACACCAGCGACCATACGGGCAGGCCCGGGCCGGTCATGCGATGGACAATCTTGCGCGAGGCGCGGTCGATGATCGCAATACCGCCGCGCAAGCCGGCCGTCGCGATCAGCTTGTCGTCGGGAGATAGCGCGAGAGACGACAGCGGCGTGCCGTCGAGTTCGATCTCGGCCGTCATTGCTCCCAGTGCGGAGTGCAGGCGCACATTGCCATCCGCGCATGCCGCAACGATTTCACCATCGGGCGCAACAGCCAGCGCAGTGATCGTCACTTGGCCCGGCAGCGGACCCCAACCTCCTCCGGCATCGAGGTTGGTGAAGGCCAACGCGCCATCGGGTCCCGCGGAGATCACACCTTTCCGGTCGGGCGTTGAGGCAATGGCCGTGACCGCTCCTTTGTGCTTCATCACAATCATCTGGCGGCCACCAGTCCCAAAAACCGAATCGCGAACGGTCCCATCGAAGGATGCGGAAACCAAGCCGAGAGCCACGCCATCTGGGAAGCCTGCGGCGGACGATGCCAATGACGTCACCGGCGCTTCATGATCCTTCAGAACATAAACCGGCATCTCTCGATCTTCGCACCAGAGGGCGACCTTCTTGTCCTCGCCCCCCGACGCAAAGCAGCCCTTATCCAACACCGCGACGGCATTGACCGGTCCCTCGTGGAACCGCAGCACCCGCTTGGCGACGCCGCGGTCGAGATCCCAAACGATGACAGTGGAATCGAAGCTTCCACTGATCAGCGCCGCACCACTGACGGCCAGCGCCCGCACAGGACCGCCGTGGCCTCGCATCACATCTTGCGCGAGGGCGTCTTGCGCGAAACCCGGCCACGCTGCCGCGAACAACGCACAGGCAATGGCATAGCCGCGCCTCAAGCCTCGATCTCCGGATCTTCCTGGAGTTCCGTGCCCTCATAGACTTCGCTCATCGAGAGCCGGCAGGTGATGCGCGGAAGCTCGATAGCCTCAGCGCGGCGTTCGAAATCGGCTGCCTCCCAGCCCTGCCCCTCCCGTGTGTAGAGGGTCGCTGCGACGATCTCGGAATCGATCAGCAGGATATAGTCGAGCCGCTCGTGTTGCCGGTACTCCCGCATCTTCCGTTCCCAGGCGACGCCCTTGTTCGAGGGCGACAGGACCTCGACAACCAAACGGGGTTCCCGCGGCTCGAATACGTCGCCGCGCGGCGGATCGCACGTCACGGTCACGTCTGGACGTCGGATGGTGCGGATGCGGGTACGAAAGGCGATGTCGGCGGTGGTCGGCCGGCAAGGGCCACCACGGAGTTGATTGCCAAGCGAGATGATGACGTTCGTGACAATTCGATCGTGGAGACCGCTCGCACCCGTCATCATCTCGAGAGGAATACCATCGACGAGTTCCCAACGCTCGTCGCGCGTCTGGCACCACGCCAGGAACGCTTCAGGCTCCATCAGCTTGGTTGCGGCACTTCCCATCTCATCCTCGGCAGGGTTCGGTGCAGGAATGTCGGCACTATACCACAATGAGCCGGGTCAGAGATGCCGGCCGCTGTCGACCATGATGGTCATGCCGGTGCTCAGCCGCAGGTGGGTGATCGTCGACATCACGGCAAGGGCGACGTCGTCGGGCTCCGATACGATCTTCAACGGCGTCGCCGCCGCCTGCTTTTCGACGCCTGCACGGCCACGCCCTGGAACGAAATCGGTGGCCACGGCCGCCGGGGAGACGCTGATCACGCGGATCTCGGGGCCAAGCGCGCGGGCGAGCGACAGCCCCATCGTGTCGACCGCCGCCTTCGACGCGCAGTACGCGATCGAGCTGCCGAGGCCGGTCGCCGCCGACACCGAGGATAAATTGACGATGATACTGTCACCGCCCTTCTTCAGCAGCGGCGCGAACGCGCGGATGGTCGCGAACGGCCCGCGCACGTTGACGCGCATGATGCGGTCGAAGGTTTCGTCGTCGAGCTTTTCCAAGTCGGTGTGGGCGA
>CAMDMH010000438.1 GCA_945901835.1 Devosia equisanguinis
GTTCGGCCAGCGCATCGCGACCAGCTCGGCGTGGCACTGCTCCTCGGTTCCGTAACGCTGACAGAATTCGATGAAGCTCAGCCCCTTCTGGAACTGCACCTTGTTGCGTGGCATGTCGGCCTCCCGTCCGGCGTCGGAAGACCGCGTAAAAAGCGGATGTGGCGGCATAGAGGTCATGACGGGGTAATCAAGTCCAGGGATGCCATGCGGGAGAGATAACATGGTGGGGACGATACGGGACCGGCGGTCCGTGCGGGGAGAGACGCGTGCGTTGGGCGGCTGTCTCTGTCGGTCGATGAGGGCGTGGCCCGTGTCCCCTCGAGCCACGCTGCTCGCCTCCAGGGTGGAGGCTCCCCCAAAACCGGAGGCTACGGGCTTTCGGCCCTATGGCCGGTCTGGTGTTGGACGGAGGTCAGCTACGGTACCGCCACGATGCAGCCTGCGATTTCAAATGCGGCGCTTCGGCGGCAATCGCGAGCGAGGTCGTGGCCGGGCGGTCAATTCATCGAAGTAATCCGAAGCAATCGTGTGCTCTGCGTTGCCTGCAGCACACCAACTCGCGTGTTCGAACACTTACCGCGCCGCTTACTTTTCCGGTTTCGGCGCGGCGGCCTCGACTGCGCCGCCCGCCGCCTTCCATGCAGCGAAGCCGCCTTCGATGTGGGCGACCGGGGCCAGCCCCATGTCCTGCAGGGTCTTGGTGGTGAGCGCCGAGCGCAGCCCGCCCGCGCAGAAGAACACGAACGTGCGGTCCTCGCCGAACACCGGCTTGAAGTACGGGCTGTCCGGATCGACCCAGAATTCGAGCATGCCGCGCGGGGCATGGAGGGCTCCGGGGATTTTGCCGTCGCGCGCGAGTTCGCGGGGATCGCGGATGTCGACGAGCAGGACCTTGGGATCCCTGGCCAATTCGACAGCCTGGGCCGCCGAGTATTCCGTGATCTGGCTTCGTGCAGCCTCGACCATCGATTTCACGCCGACTTTGAGTGGCTTCGTCACGGTAGCTTCTCTCCCTCGTTGCTGCGTAAGCCTTTAGCCTATGGACCGTGGTGGCGGCAAACGGCTCGTTGGCAGCCGCACTTCCGCCGCGATAGAACGGCAATCACGAACGGCGAGATTCATCATCGGCTAGAGGCGCGAGTTCACACGTGAAACCCGACGTTTGGCTTCCGCTCGCGGCCGCACTGGTGTTGGCGGGTTGCGGTACCGTGGGTGAAACGATCGGGACGATCTCGCCTCCAGCCAAGCTCAACGATCCCGCTGGGGCAGCTCAAGTCCAGGCAGCGCCGGCGGGTTACAAGCTGACCGATGCCGAGGAGAAGCTCGATTGCCCCAAGATCACCGGGCAGATGCGGGTCAGGATCGCGACCATGCGCGGTGACTATGCCGGGCAGAGTGGCACGTTCACCAGCCGGACCATCCAGAACGTGACGACCACGGTCGTCGGCGGCACGGTGCGCGGCAGCAACCCGATCAGGGAACTCCAGGTCGACCGCGCCCGGCTCGATGCTCTCAATAGGCGACTCGTCGAGAAGAAGTGTGCGCCGCTCGATATCGATGCGGAATTGCGGGGCGAGACCCCGTCGTCGGCGGCCGGAAAGCCGGTCAAGCAGAGATAGGGCTGTCCTAAGCTCGTTGTAGGGGCCTTGGGGAGAGCCGGGCGAGGTCGACTTCCGCACGCCGCTCTTGTATCTGGCCGTCCAGTAGCTGGCGTGCATGTCGCCGCAAGCAACCCCGGGTAAGCCCCAACGATAGCCACACCATGCAGCGTCAGCGCACCGTCGTTCTGATTTCCGGCCGCGGCTCCAACATGATGTCGCTCGTGGAGGCGGCTGACGCTCCCGGTTACCCTGCCGAGATCGTTGCCGTGATCTCGAACCGGCCCGATGCCGCGGGGCTGGGATGGGCGGCCGGGCGCGGCATCGCTACTGCCGTTGTCGATCACAAGGCATTCCCCGGCCGGCCGGCATTCGAAGAACAGCTTCACCAGGCCATCTCTGGTTTTCGTGCCGATATCGTCTGCCTCGCCGGCTTCATGCGGGTGCTCACGCCGAATTTCGTTCGACTGTGGCAAGGACGCATGCTCAATGTTCACCCGTCGCTGCTGCCTTCCTTCAAAGGGCTCCATACCCAGGATCAGGCACTGGCTGCCGGTGTCCGTATCGCCGGATGTACCGTTCACTTCGTGGTGCCCGAAATGGATGCGGGGCCGATCCTGATTCAGGGGGCGGTGCCCGTTTTGCCTGACGATTCGGCCGATTCCCTGGCCGCCCGCATCCTTCCGATCGAGCATATCATCTACCCCCAGGCTCTCGCGATGCTGGCCTCGGGCAGTGCTGCGATGACGGGCGATCGAGTGGTTTATGACACGTCTCGACTTTCCGTTAACCAGGCGCCTTTCGTGATCTCGCCCGACCTGGGCCCGAACGGCTAACAGTCGTTCTAGCCGCAGCGGCACCCTGCCCCATTGGACACCTTCGACAACGGATGTTAGGTGGCTAATGCGTCATGGGATGGCTTTCTGCGTCACGCGGCTGCTGCTCCCGCTGCAATCAGAGTTGACCTCGCTTGGAGGCGATGGCGGTGCGGGGCCTGCTCGATGCATTCGCATTGAATTGCCGGCAGGGGGCAATCTCGTCCCCGACAAATTTGGCCAGGGAACATGACTGAGCTCACGCCGCCATCCGCTGCCCAAGGTCTCGGCGAAGAGGCCAGCATCTGGTTCAAGCTGACCCCGTTGCTACGCGGCAATCCGCAGAACCCGCTGAAGACGCTGCTCGACATCTCGCAGCGCCACGACGGCGTGATCGCCGTCAACATGGGCAACGAGAGAGTCGTGTTCCTGTCCGAGCCCGAGCACATCAAGCACGTGCTGGTGACCAAGGCGGACAACTATATCAAGTACTTCGACGGCCTGAAGCCGATCTTCGGCAAGTCTATGATCACCCACGACGGTGCGGTCTGGAACAAGATCCGGATGCCCCAGCAGGCGGCCTTCCATCCAGATATGTTCGGGGAGTACGTCCCCTACTTTCTTGATGCGATCCGCACCAAGATGCAGATCTGGGAAGGGCTGGCGAAGTCGGGCGAGAGCGTCGAGATGGTCGAGCAGACCTGGACGCTCGCCGCCGACATGATCTGCAAGGCACTATTCGACCGCGACATGCCGTTCAATCCGCACGTCGTCTTCAAGTACGTCAAGACCTACACCGACGTGATGAACCACAAGTCGATCCGGCTCAGAAAACAGGCGGGCGAACTCGTCGAGTTGACCGACGTCGACGCCGCCAAGGCGATCGAGGCGTGGTGGGAGGTGCCGTTGGCGGTGCTGGCAGCCGAGCCGCGCGAGGACCGGGAGCGGACCTTGCTGAAGATGATCGAGGCCTGTGTCGCCGATCCCGCGATTCCGGAGTTCGACCACCAACAGGCAGTCGACGAGATCAAGCAATACCTTTGGGCCGGCACCGAGACGACGGCCATCACGCTGGCCTGGGCGCTTTATCAGGCGTCGCGGGACCCCTCCATAGCCGATCGCATCCGCCGCGAAGGCGAGGCCGTCTACGGTGATCGTGAGCCGACTGCAGCCGACTATTCGAGCCTCGCCTACACGCGTGCGGTGATCCAGGAGACGATGCGGATCTACCCGCCGATCTGGGGCCTGATGCGCGTCGCAGATGCCGCCGACACGATCGGCGGCAAGGAGGTCAAGGCCGGCGACCGCATCGTGATGTTCGCCTATGGCGTGCACCACAGCCCGAAGTACTGGGACGCACCGGAGGAGTTCCGGCCCGAACGATGGCTCGGCGATGCGGCCAAGAAGCGTAAGCCCTATACGTACATTCCTTTCGGCGGTGGAAAGCGGAGCTGCATCGGCGGCGCGATGAGCCAGGTGGAGAACACGCTGGCCTTGTCGATGCTCCTGCGGCGGTTCCGGCCGGAGTATGTCGGCGAGGAGCCCCCGGGTATCCATGCGACCGTGACGCTCTGCCCGAAGGGTGGTCTCCACGTCCGCATCCGTGAGCTGAGCTGAGCTGGCTCCTAGAGCAGTATTCGATCATCGGCCCATGGGATGGCCGCTCGATCGCTGAGCAATGCGGTGGTTCTTTGTGCGTCCGACCAGTTTTTGGGCAGCTCGCGGTGGTGGGTTGCCCGATATTCTTTCTCGTGATTACCCCGTCATCACCTCTGCCGGCCTGACCGCGGCGA
>CAMDMH010000439.1 GCA_945901835.1 Devosia equisanguinis
ACGAAAGAGGATCAGCAAAGCGCCTGTACGCTCCGCCCAAAACGGCCGCAACGATGGTGGTTGACCGAACGTCGGACGACTACGATTCATACGCCTCAAGTTCGCGTCTCGCACTGCACCGTGGCATAGGGTGAGAAACGCGGGCTAGCCCTTGGTGGGGTCAAGGGGCAACGCCCCTTGTCTTATTCACGGCAAACCGGAGCCGAAGTGCGCCCGACCATACTCCAGATCATCCCGCAGCTCGACACCGGCGGCGCCGAACTCGCCACCATCGAGATCACGGATGCCGTCGTTCGCGCCGGGGGCCGCGCACTCGTCGTAACCTCAGGCGGCCGCATGGCTGACCGCGTGACCTCCGCCGGCGGCGAAATCATCACGCTCGACGCCGGCACCAAGAACCCCGCGCGCATCTGGCGCAACGCGGCCCGTATCGTCGACATCGCCCTGCGCGAAAACGTCGACCTCTTCCATGCCCGCAGCCGCGCGCCGGCGTGGAGCGCGCTGATAGCGGCTCGCCGGATGAAGAAACCGTTCGTCACGACCTATCACGGCGCCTACGGCGAGAAGGACCCGTTCAAGCGGATCTATAACTCTGTCATGGCGCGCGGCGACGTGACGATCGCCAACTCGCAGTATACCGCCGACCTCATCCGTTCGCGATATCGCACGCCGACAGAACGCATCGCCGTGATCCCGCGCGGCGTCGATGTCGAACGATACGATCAGGCGGTAATCTCGACGGAGCGAAAGGCCAAGCTGGCCGCGGCGTGGGGCATTTCGCCGGACGATCGGATCATCCTCCACGCCGCCCGCCTCACGGGCTGGAAAGGCCAGACGATCCTGATCGACGCGATGGCACAACTGGCCGCGCGCGGGATGGCGGGCAATGCGGTCGTCGTGATGGCCGGCGACGCACAAGGCCGCGAGAGCTACGTGCGGGAACTGCAGTCGCGCGCAACGGCGGCGGGCGTCGCGGATCGCATCAAGCTCGTCGGCCACGTGGACGACATCGCAGCAGCCTACTCGCTCGCCTATGTCACCGTCGTCGCCTCGATCGAACCGGAAGCCTTCGGCCGCGCAGCCGCCGAAGCCCTCGCCGTCGGCTGCCCTGTCATCACGACCAACCTAGGCGCCCCCCCCGAGATCGTGCTCGCGGAACCGGCGGTCACACGCGACGCAATGACCGGCTGGGTCGTCCCCGTAAACGCCGCGGGCATCGTGTCGGCACTCGAAACCGCGCTGTCGATGTCATCGCAGGAGCGCACCGCGATGGGCATCCGCGCGAGCGCCGACATACGCACCCGCTTCACGCTCGACCGCATGAAGCGCGACACCCTCGCGGTATATGACCGGCTGCTCGGCACCAAAATGGCCGCCCCACTTTGAAGGCGGGTCCAGGGCGCGCCCTGGTGCGGGAGCGCGAGGCCTGCATAAGCCCTCGCAACTGCGCCCTCAGCGCCCCACCACCTTCGCAAGCATCTCCCGCGGGCCCATCGCCGCCGCATCCCCACACCAAGCGACATACTGATCGGGCCGGACCAGGATCAACCGCGCGCGATAAGCCTCGCGACCGCCGGCAAGCGTATCGCGAATGATCTTCAGCGGCACGCCGAGTTCCTTCGCCGCCGACTCGAACCCGGCAACGACTGCCGCATCGGCATCGAACGCGAGAAAGGCAAATCCCTCACCCAGTTCCTCGAACACGTTGCGGCCGCTCGACAGCTTCTGCGGCGGCAGGTGATGGCCGGCCTTGGCAACGAACGTGTGCTCACCGTGCGCGCTGCATTTCGCGCCCGGTGGCCCCAGCACAACGGGCGAGCCCGCGTAGTGCGGCGCATAAGCACCGATCCGCGCGTTGCCGTCCTTGGTGAGCCCATCCCATGCCTTCTTGAACGCTGCCAAGTCCTTCTCGGGACTGAAGTTCTCCAGCACGTCGGCTTCGATCTTCGTGCGGCCCTCGATGAAGTCGTCCGCTGTCTCCTTGAACACGGGCCGCCGTTCCTCGCTGTAAGAGGCGAGCAGCGCATCCGAGCCCCAGCCCTGCAGCCGCGCCGCAAGTTTCCAGCCGAGGTTGGTCGCATCCTCGAGGCCGTTGTTCACGCCATAGCCGCCATAGGGCGGATGGCTGTGCGCGGCGTCGCCAGCGATGAACACCCGGCCGACCTGATAGCGCTCGGCCACCGCAACGCGCATGTCCCAATAGCCGATGTGATCGTATTCGGCCTTGAAGCTCGTACCGACGGTCTTCTCGATAACCGCATGCGCGTCGAAGGTCTTGCGGTCGACGTCGTTCGGGATCGGTGCGTGGAAGAACCAGCCCTCGCCGACGTCGATGCGCCCGAAGAACAGCCAGTAGCGCTTCCACTCCGGCGTCAGCACGCGATACGTGGAACGCACGGGAAACCGCTTGCCGAAAATCTCGTGCAATTCGCGCGAGCGGAACACGGCCAGCAACATCAGCTGGTCGTAGTCGTTGCCGCCGCGCTCGATCCCGATCTGCTCGCGCACCAGCGAATGCCCGCCGTCGCAGCCGACCGCATAGTCCGCCTCGATGACCTCGGTCTCCCCGCTGCCGTCCTTGGCAATGGTGATGCGAACGCCGCCGGCGTCCTGCTCCACCGACTTCGCCCCCCAGCCCCAGCGCACATCGACATTTCCCAGCGCTTCCATCCGCTCGCGCATCACCCGCTCGGTCTCGTATTGCGGCAGACGGTCGTTGGCCTGGAAGTAATAGGCATTCGTCATTTCGCGGCCGTCGATGGCGAACCAGTGCTCGCTCATCAGGGTCTTGTATCCGGTGACGCCGCTCGACGGCACTTCCTTGGGCATGATGCGCGCCGCGCGCATCTGGTCGACGACACCCCAATAGTAGAAGTGCTCGAGTGTGCGCGAGGTCAGGTTCTGCCCCTTGGGAACGATATGTGCACCGACCCGCCGCTCGATCACCAGGCAGGAAACCCCGCGCTGGCCGAGTTCGATCGCCAGCCCCATGCCCACCGGCCCGCCGCCGACGATCACCACCTGATATCGCTTCGCCATGCCCACGACCTCCCGATATGGCGGCGCGCCCGCGCCGGCCCCCTCATTCGAATGCTCACCGATATGAATAGCGCGATCTCGGCGACTTGCGCGATGTCCAGCAGCCCTGCGGCACTTGGCGCGCCCATTCCTCCCATCACTCATACCTTGTGCCGAGGCGCAACCGTTGCGCTCGCAGCCCGGGTGGGTTACCAGCGAGCATCGCGTGTCTCAGGTCGCCCCTGGGGCCGTCGTGTCGTTGGCTGAGCACAGGTCGCACATGCAGAATCTTCTCGCCGAATACCTGCCGCTGATCGTCTTCCTCGGTGTAGGCCTCTTCATCGGGGCAGCGCTCCTGATCGCCCCGTTCATCGTGGCCTACTCCAAGCCCGACCCCGAGAAGGTCTCCGCCTACGAGTGCGGTTTCGCCGCGTTCGACGACGCTCGCATGAAGTTCGACGTTCGCTTCTACCTCGTCTCGATCCTGTTCATCATCTTCGACCTCGAAGTGGCCTTCCTGTTCCCCTGGGCCGCCGCCTTCAAGGAGGTCGGCCTCTACGGGTTCTGGGCGATGATGACGTTCCTCGGCATTCTCACGATCGGCTTCATCTACGAGTGGAAGAAGGGAGCCCTCGAATGGGATTGATCCTTCCGCCTGATTACGCGATGGCGCCGGAAGGCTCCGCCGGCGGCATCCTCTCGCCCGCCGACCGTGGCATGACCGCGATCAACAACCAATTGGCCGACAAGGGCTTTCTGGTCACAACGACCGACGACCTCATCAACTGGGCGCGCACCGGCTCGCTGATGTGGATGACGTTCGGCCTCGCCTGCTGCGCCGTCGAGATGATGCAGGCCTCGATGCCGCGCTACGACGTCGAACGGTTCGGCTTCGCACCCCGCGCCTCGCCGCGCCAGTCCGACGTGATGATCGTCGCGGGAACGCTGACCAACAAGATGGCCCCCGCACTCCGCAAGGTCTACGACCAGATGCCGGAGCCGCGCTACGTCATCTCGATGGGCTCATGCGCCAATGGCGGCGGCTATTATCACTACTCCTACGCCGTCGTCCGAGGCTGCGACCGGATCGTGCCGGTCGACATCTACGTGCCCGGCTGCCCGCCGACCGCCGAGGCGCTGGTCTATGGCGTCCTCCTGTTGCAGAAGAAGATCAGGCGGA
>CAMDMH010000440.1 GCA_945901835.1 Devosia equisanguinis
TGCCCATGCGGCGGGCAAGCAGGATCTGGCCGAGGCAGTTGTTGATCTTGTGGCTGCCGGTGTGATTGAGCTCGTCGCGTTTGAAGTAGATCTTCGCGCCGCCGAGGAGAGTGGTCAGCCGCTCCGCGAAGTACAGCGGGCTGGGGCGACCGGAATAATGCTTGTGCAGATACGTCATCTCCGCATGAAAGCCCGGATCTGACTTCGCCGCGTCGTAAGCCTTCTCTAGCTCCAGGATCAGCGGCATCAGGGTTTCCGCGACGAACCGCCCGCCGAACATGCCGAAGAACCCGCGATCGTCCGGACCGGTTCGCATGCTGTTGGCGCCGTGCGCGACGGTAGCCTTCGCGGATTTCGCCGAGGGCTTTGAGGCGGATTTGTTCGCGAGCACCTTGCCGGAAGGCGACTTCGATTTGGCACTGGTCGTCGTCTTCGCGGCCATTGTCCGCAATCTCCTCGTCGTAAGCGGCATCAAAACGGTCGAAGCGAGCGCCGCGCCCGAGAACCGGAATCCCCAAGAGCAGCGTGCGCAGCACACCTTGTGTACTCCACATACTCACTCTGCCGGCTGCCGGATCGGTGACGGGCCACGATTGGCCTCACTGGTCCGAGATGACGGTATGTTGCTTGCCCGCCTCATATCACGCTGCCTTGGCCGCCGCCAGGAACGCGGCGATGAGCCCCAGGTCCTTGACGCCGGGCTTGCTCTCGACGCCGGACGACACGTCGACCGCCCAGGCCTTCGTCAGCCTCGCCGCCGTCGCCACCGTCTCGACCGTCAGACCGCCCGACAGCATGAACTCGAGCTTGCCCTGCACCGGCTCGAGCGCTCGCCAGTCGAAGGTGAGCCCGTTACCGCCCGGCAGCGCCCCGGTCATGCCTTTCGGGGCTTTGGCATCGAACAGAATACGATCGGCAACCCCGGCATAGTCGAGCGCCCTTTCAGCATCGCGGACGGTCTCGACCTTGATCGCCTTTATGACAGGTACCCCGAACCGCTGCCTGACCTCCGCGACCCGTTCGACCGTTTCCGACCCGTGCAGTTGCAGCAGGTCCGGCGCGATCGCGATCACGACTGCCTCGATCAGCGCATCGGACGGATCGACCATCAGGGCCACGATCCCGGCGCGCGCCCTCGCCATGTCGGCTAATGGACGCGCCTCGTCCGGCGTCACGTTTCGCGGCGACGGCGGATAGAACACGAAGCCGACGAAATCGGTGCCCCCGGCAAGTGCCGCCGCGAGCGCATCCGCCGTCTTCAGTCCGCAGATTTTGACCAGTGCTGCCATGCGCAAGCTCGAACGGCATTCCGCGCGCACTGTCAAGAAGCCCGCCTGTCAGAAGCCCGCCTGTCGGGTCTGCTGTTGCGATCAAAATTATTCGGTTATCGGAGTATATTGGTAAGCTCTGATTAACCTGTTCAGACCACCATCACAACCGTGGGAAAGGCGGCAATTTCTGGCCGCTGGTGTGGGGAATAACATGGTGTGTATGCGTAAATGGCTCGGCCGTTCGGCCGTGCTGGCAGCCGGCGTGTGGGTAGGTTCTTCCGGCGCATCGGCGCAATGGCGAGCCGAAACGCCGCGCCCCTCCGAAACCAACCGCACCACACCGCCGAGATCTGCGCCGGTGGCTCCTGCGGCCAACATAGCCCAGCCCAAAGCAGCTTCCTCTGGCGGCCCCGAAACCTACGGGCCCCCAAACCCACACGCAAAGGCTGCCCGCCCTGTCGTCATGGCCAACGCGCAATCGGCGGAGACACGCCCCAAGCTCACCACCTTCAAGACCGCGCTGCGCTCGCTCGTCACAGGACGCCGCATCGTCGCCTTCGATGCCGACTATCCTCCCGGCGCCATCGTCGTCGTCAACCGCGAGCGTGCGCTTTACCATATCGGCCCGGAACCAACTGCGGTTCGCTATCCCGTCGCGATCGGATCGCCGGCCGAAGAATGGACCGGCCTCGAGTTCGTCACCGACAAGAAGGTGAACCCGCCGTGGCATCCCATGCCGGAACTAGGCAAGGAGATCCGCGAGCCTGTTCTCGGAGGCGATCCGGCGAACCCACTCGGCGCACGCACGCTCTATCTCGGACGCACGCTGTGGAGGATACACGGCACACCCGCCGCGGACTCCATCGGCCGCGCCGTGTCGAACGGCTGCATCCGCATGCACAACGAGCATGTCGTCGAGCTTTACGAAAACATCATGCTGGGCACGGAAGTCTATGTGATCGACAGCCTCGCCGATCCCAAACCCGCGCTGCGTGGCCGCAAGACGCAGGATCAGGTCACTGCGAACAACCAGCGCTCCTGATAGTTCCCGCGTCAGCGCTTCCGAAATTCGGACGAGTCGTTGCCCAAATCGAGGCAACATGCGTAGCGTTCCCAGCACGAACGATTCGCTCGAGCGGGAGTTGCGCAGATGTCCGGACCGGTACCCATTGCAGCATCGGCCACGGGCAGCCCGACATCCCGCGCGCCGATCACCGCCATCGCCGGCTGGGTGCTCGTCGATTGGGCGTTGCAGCCGTTCCACACGCTCATCGTCACGTTCCTTTTCGCGCCCTACTTCACCAACGCGGTCGCTCCAGATCCGGTTACCGGCCAGGCCTGGTGGGGCTATGCTGCCGCCGTCGCCGGCGTGGTGATCGCGCTCGGCGGACCGATCCTCGGCGCGATGGCCGATCGCGGTAACCGCAAACCGATGGTAGCTGTGACGGTCGCAGTGATGGCCATCGCTGCGTCCCTCATCTGGTTCGCGCGGCCCGGCGCCGATGGCATGACGATCGTGCTGGTGCTCGCGGCCTTCGTGATCGCGACCGCCGCCGCCGAGTACACGACCGTGCTGACCAACTCGATGATGCCCTCGCTGGTGCCGCCGAGCGAACTCGGACGCCTCTCGGGCGCAAGCTGGGCGGTCGCCTACACCGGCGGATTGATCGCCCTGATCCTGATGGCCGGTTTCATCGTTTCGGTTCCTTCGACCGGCAAGACGCTGATGGGCCTCACGCCGATCTTGCCCCTCGACCCCGCCCAGCGAGAAGGCGACCGTCTCACCGGCCCGTTCGCCTCGATCTGGATGCTGATCTTCGTCATCCCCTTCTTCATGTTCACGCCCGACCCGCGCGCCGGCCGCCCGGCCGAGCCGATGTCGCTGACAGCGCCACTGCATGATCTGTGGGGCACGCTCAAGATGCTCCCGTCGCTGCCGAGCATGCTCTACTTCCTCCTCGCACGCGCGCTCTACACCGACGGCCTTTCCGCCGTGTTCGTGTTCGGCGGCATCTACGGATCGTCGATCTTCGGGTGGCAATTGGCCGACCTCGGCCTGTTCGGCATCGTGCTGATCGTCGTCGGGGTGATCGGCGCCACCGTCGGCGGCTTCCTCGACGACATGCTCGGCTCGAAAACCGTTATCCTGGCAGGCCTCGTCGTGCTGATGATCGGCGCGATCGGCATCCTATCGGTCACCAATTCGCATGTCCTGTTCACCTTCCCCGTTGCGCCGAAAGCTCCGGGCTCGGCGTTCTTCTCATCGACGGGCGAGCTGGTGTTCATGATCTTCGCCGGCCTTGTCGCGCTGGCGTCTGCTCCCGTGCAATCTGCGAGCCGCTCGCTGCTCGCCCGCATAGCGCCACCCGACAAGACCGCCCAGTTCTTCGGCCTGTTCGCCTTCTCCGGCAAAGTGACGGCCTTCGCGGCCCCTCTGATGATCGCGCTCGCTACCCAGCTCTCCGGCAGCCAGCGCCTCGGCATGGCGAGCGTCATGGTCTTCTTCATCGCCGGCTTCGCGCTGATGATGCCGGTGAAGGAAGAGCGGCAATAAGGGTTCGACACCGAGCACTCCGCCCCGTGCTTGACAGCTTGGGCTCCGGCGGCGTTCCTTGCCCGACCAAATTGCAACAGGCAGCCCAAAGCGGCGGAGAAAGCCCCATGAAGATTGCGTATTTCAACGACTGGCGTCTCGGCATCGTGAAGGGCGACGGCATCGTCGACGTGATGGCTGCTGTCTCGGACGTGCCGCGCCTCGGCCCCCACGACCTCATCAACGGCGTGATCGAGCGCTGGTCCGCCTACAAGCCGAAGATCGAGGACGCTGCCGCCAAGGGCCCTTCCGTTCCGCTCGCCTCCGTCAAGCTGCGCGCGCCCCTGCCGCGCCCGGTCAATGTCGACTGCATGG
>CAMDMH010000441.1 GCA_945901835.1 Devosia equisanguinis
GTGCCGACCAGCGTCGAGGCCGGCTACAAGGACTCTGGTTATGACTTCTGGATCGGCGCCATGGTGCCGGCGAAGACCTCGCCCGAGATCGTCGACCGACTGCATGTCGAGATCAACAAAGCACTCGATAAGCCCGAACTCGCCAAGCGCTTCGCCACCCTCGGCGCCGACCAGTTCCGCATGACGCCCGCCGAGTTCGGCGCCCTCATCAAGCGCGAGATCAAGTCGAACGGCGAACTTGTCAAGGCCATCGGCCTGAAGGGCGGCAACTGACGATCCCCGGGCGAACAGGATGACCGCAGCACGGAAAATCGTGATCGTAGGGCATGGGGCGGCGGGCTTGACCGCCGCCCTTGCCGCATCCGAGGAAGCCCGCGCGTCGAACACCGCCGTCGATATCACGGTCATCGAGCGCTCCGCCGAAGGCGTACACGGCGGCAACACGCGCTTCACCCCCTGCTACATGCGGCTCGAAGCCCCCGAGCGTTTGTCTCCCGGCTTCGTCGACGACATGATGGCCGTTTCATCAGGCAAGAACGATTGCGCCTACTTCGAGACGCTCGCCGCCGAAGCGCCAGCCACGATGCTCTGGATGCAGTCCCACGGCATCGAGTTCCACAATCCCGTCTACTATCTGAGCGTCGGTCCGCCCCGCATTCAGCCCATCGGCGGCGGCGAAACCATTGTCCGCGAATTGACCCGCGCGGCAAAGGAAGCCGGTGTGCGTTTCCGCTACGGTTGCCTCGCCGAAGCCCTGGAGAAAAACAACTCCGGCCGAATCAGCGGGCTGCGCATTTCAAATTCAGACGGCCACCCCGAAACCATCGCCGCCGACGTGGTGATCCTCGCCTGCGGTGGCTTCCAGGGCGACCCGGCGATGCTCCGCGAGCACCTGGGACCGGGCGGCGAAACCCTTCGCATGATCTCGCCGGGCACGCGCCTCAACGCCGGCCACGGCATCCGGATGGCGCGCTCTGCAGGCGCACGCGCAGCCGGCGATTGGCGCGGCATGCACATCGAACCCATCGACCCGCGCAGCCAAGGCCCCGCCCCGGTCGTCCTCGTTTACCCCTACGGCATCGTCGTCGATATCGCCGCCAACCGCTTCTTCGATGAAGGCGCCGGCCTCGTCCACGAGCAGTGGGAAGAATTCGCCCGCTCGATCCACTTCGACCGCAAGGGCAGCGAGGTCTACGCGATCCTCGATTCGCGGCTTCTCGACATCGAGAACTACGGCCGCGCGATCCGCTCCGAAGTGCCAGCGTATAGAGCCGATACCCTCGAAGAATTGGCCGTCATGATCGGCATACCCGGCGTCTCGCTGAAAGCCACGGTCGACGTTTATAATGCCGCCTGCACCGGCGATTCCGCAAAATTCGACGCCACTCAAAAGGACGGCCTCGCCGCCGAGGATTGCCTGATCCCGCCGAAATCCAATTGGGCCCGCGCGATCGAACGCCCACCCTTCCTCGCCTACCCGCTGATCGGCGCCATCGCCTACACCTCCGGCGGTATCGCGACGGACACGAACGCGCGCGTCCTCGGCGAGCGCGGTCCGATCCCCGGCCTGTTCGCGGCGGGCGAGATCACCGGCCACTTCCACGGCACCGCCCCGAACGCCGTCGCCGTCCTCCGCGCAGCCGTCTATGGCCGCATCGCCGGCCGCGAAGCCGCGCGCTCGTAAGGCGGGTCGCTCTCCGCTTGACCCGACCTACTCCGATTGCACTGCGCACTGCGAGGCCGCGAACGCGGCCTGGCCCCGATGCGCCGTGACTCGAAGGGTTCGCCTCCTTCAGGTCGAACCCTTCGAAGAAATAAGATCCAAAACCCAGTTGTCAAACGCGTGGCACAGCGTTTCCATGTGCGTGAACGTCCCCGAAAGCCCCACAGGCAGGCACAGACCTTCCTGCTGACGCTCGACCGCCTCGTTGTCCTCCGGCACGATCGCATCGACGCGCCGGTAGTAGAATTGCGACTTCTCGGCGAAATCGCTGCGTGCCACTTGCTCATTCGAGAAGAACGACGACGCAATAAGCGTCGTGCGATCCGCCGCCACCGGATGCAACTCGAACACCCACGCACAATCGACCGTCAACCCGAACAGCGTCGCCGGCAGGAGACACGGATAGTACGTGCCCTCGACATACCGGCCCGAGAGCCCCGGGAACCGCGGCAGCGCTCGGGCCTGATCGTCCTCCAGCAAACCGCGACTGCCCTTATGCATCGTGAAGTGCGCAATATACGCGCCGTCGGTCTCGAGTTGTGATGCTCGCTGCCGCCCCGTCACCTTCTGCTTTGCGAGCGAGCCTGGATGCACGAACGGTACATGCAGGCTGTCGTTGTAGTTCTCGTACCAGAGCTTCCAGTTCGCCTTCACGTCCCAGCTTCGCCGCCGCGTACAGACGAAATTGGCCGTATCGTAGCCGCGCCATTCGTCCGAGAGGCTGCCCATCACCTTCGCCACCGGAGGCAGCCCCGCATCGAGCGTCACGAACACGAACCCGTCGAGAACCTCCAGCCGCACGGCATGCAGCCCGAGCTGCCCCTTCCGCCCCGCAACGTCCTCCTCGACCAGCGGTGCCGCCTGTAGCGCCCCCGTCAGATCATAGGCCCACGCGTGATACGGGCAGCGAATGAGCTTCGTCTGCCCCTCGCCTGCGAGCAACTTCGTCCCCCGATGCCGGCATGAGTTGAAGAACGCCCGCAGCACGCTGTCTTGCCCGCGCACCACGATCAGCGGAATACCGGCGACCGTCGCCGTCAGATAGTCGCCGGCGCCGGCCAATTGGCTCTCGTGACCGAGATAGTTCCACGACCGCGCGAAGATCCGCTCGCGCTCGCGCTCGAACCACGCGGCCGACGTGTACGCCCAATGCGGCAGCGGTTCCGCATCAGCAGCCGGCAGACGCACCTTCGCGAAGTGCGACGCGTCGAATGGATCGTTCGTTCCTGTCACGTCGCCCATCACCAATTAGCCTCAGGCCGATTTGGCGAAAGCAGCCATTGTTTCCTTCTCGAACTGCAGCACCTTCTTCACGCTCGGCCGCTGCTCCATGCGTGCGAAATGTGCCGCGCAATTCGGGTAGGCCTCCGCCTTCACGCCGAGTTGTAAGGCACGCCGGAAGCACCAATAGAAATAGGCATCGCACGCCGTGAAGTGCTCGAAGAAGAAGTCGTGACCGGCGAGCTTCCCATCGAGAATCTTGAAGCTCTCGTCGAGCGCATCCATCGCGATCTTGGTCACGCTTTCTTCGGTTCCCGCGACCCCGGACACTTTGATCGGCGCGTTGATCCGCGTCAGGAACGGATGAATACCCGCCGCGCACCACGACATTAGAGCGATCGACTGCAGCTCGAGCCACGGATCGGACGGCAGCAGCTTTGCCGCCGGGAAGCTGCGCGCGATGAACTGCTGGATCGCGATGTTCTCGGTAAGCGTCTTACCGTCGACCACTAGCACCGGCACCTTGTGCTTCGGATTGAGCTTCAGATACTCGGCCGACATCTGCTGCTGCGCACGCAGGTTCACGGTCTCGACCGCGAACGGCGCGCCCGCCTCCGTCAATGTCACGTAGGGCACAAGAGAGCAGGCCACCGGAGCATAGTAGAGGGTGAGATTCATGGCTGATGTCCTTCGATCGATGGCTGGCAGAAAAAGTACGAAAATCGGATACGATTCTCAGTGATCGTGATCGTCTTGGTCGGGCACGGGCCCCATGGCTTCTCGCAGATAGGCGGGCAGATCGGCCCGGATCGAATCGAGTTCGGCCTTTGCACCCGGACCTGCTGTCGCCATCAAGGCTTCCGCATCCGCGATCAACGGCGCGATTTCGGCCCGATTGAGCAGCCCCCTTAACATCAGTGTCGTGACGAGGCTCTTCACCAGCGCGCTCATGGCAGCCACGCGGGCTTCCAGATCCGCGAGCGATTGTGGTGGGGGTTGATCACCCGGTTTGCTCATCATGCACCTCGCTGTGATTTATGTTTCCCGACCACGATAACCACCGAATGGCAGGCAGGGAAACCCCTAGCCCGCGTTTCTCACCATGGATGACGACATCGGGCCTCCGAATCAGGGAAAGTTGTTTTACGAGAACGACTTCACCTGAAGCGGAGCAGGCGCCCGATGCCGACACACTGTAGAGCGGATTCGCTGGATTTCGGAAGCGTGGAG